>JAEZDR010000035.1 GCA_023433265.1 Bacteroidota bacterium
ATGGGTAAGGGTAAAGGTAACCCTGAATTCTGGGCTGCTGTGGTTGAACCAGGTCGCATCATTTTCGAATGCGATGGCGTTTCAGAACAGGTTGCTAAAGAAGCAATGTCTCTGGCCGCTCAAAAGCTGCCAATCAAAACCAAATTCGTTGTAAGAAGAGATTTACAAGCATAATCCTTAGCCAACCACAGGCTAAGCACAAAGTGAATAATAATGGCAAAGAAACACGATTTCAACAGGAGCCTGAGAGAGCTGAATGAAGGCGAACTGCAGGCACGCATACAGGAAGATGAGCAACGCATCAAAAAGATTGAGTTTGCTCACGCCATCTCTCCATTGGAAAACCCAATGACCATTCGTAACCTTAGGAGAGAGATCGCCCGTTTGAAAACTGAATTAAAGAAAAGGCAAATAGGTGCATAATTCCTAAAGCACATTACAAACAGAATACAATGGCAGAAAGAAATTTGCGTAAAACAAGGATCGGGGTTGTAACCAGCGATAAAATGGCAAAGACCGTTACCGTTGCTGTGGAAAGAAAAGTAAAACACCCCATCTACGGTAAGTTCGTAAAAAAGACTACCAGGTTCCACGCTCACGACGAAAAAAACGAGTGCGGTGTTGGTGACATCGTAAAAATTATGGAAACCCGCCCCCTTAGTAAAACTAAGCGCTGGAGACTGGTGGAAGTAGTAGAAAAAGCGAAGTAATTTTTAAGCCACGCTGTACAGCAGCCTGGCCTCTGATAGAAATCTTTAACTGCTCACAGGGGTTGATCACTGTGAATTAAAAGCTAAATAAAATGATTCAGCAAGAATCCAGATTGAACGTAGCAGATAACAGCGGTGCCAAAGAGGTGCTTTGTATAAGGGTTTTAGGTAACTCCGGCCAGGATTACGCTAAAATCGGCGACAAGATTGTTGTTACTGTTAAAGACGCCATCCCTGCAGGTGGTGTAAAAAAAGGTACTGTGTCTAAAGCAGTTATCGTACGTACCAAAAACAAATTACGTCGTAAAGACGGCTCTTACATCCGCTTTGATGATAATGCTGTTGTATTACTTAACAATGCAGATGAGCCCAGGGGAACCCGCATCTTCGGACCGGTAGCCCGTGAACTTCGCGATAAAGGGTATATGAAGATCATCTCCCTGGCTCCTGAAGTGCTATAAACCCGTATCTTTGCACCCCTTTTTTGGGGTCTATATAAAAAAGAATTGACAAATCAAAAGCGATGAGCAACAGATTTAAACCTAAATACAATATCAGGAAAGGCGATACAGTAGTGGTAATTGCCGGTGATGATAAAGACCTTAAAAAGCCACGTAAGGTGCTTGAGGTTATGCCTGAAGACGCCAGGGTTATTATTGAAGGCGTTAACATCATTACTAAGCACACTAAGCCTTCAGCCCAGAATACAAAGGGCGGTATTGTAAAAAAGGAAGCTCCTATAAACATTAGCAACGTAATGCTATGGGACGCAAAAGCCGGTAAACCTTCTAAAGCTAAACGCAACAGGGAAGACGGCAAATTAGTACGTGTATTTAAAAAGAGCGGGGAGGTAGTTAAATAATGAGTACAGTTAAATATACTCCGAGGTTAGCAGATAAGTACAAACAGGAAGTTGTACCTGCTTTAATGAAGAAGTTCGGTTATAAAAGCATAATGCAGGCTCCAAGGCTTGAGAAAATATGCGTTAACCGTGGCGTAAACGGCGCTGTTACCGATAAAAAGCTGGTGGATATTTCAGTTGAAGAACTGTCAACCATCACCGGTCAGAAGGCAGTGTCTACTTTCTCTAAGAAAGACATCTCTAACTTCAAGCTGCGTAAAGGCATGCCGATTGGCGCTCGCGTTACGCTCCGTGGCGAAAAAATGTACGAATTCCTCGACAGGCTCATCGCTGTTGCCCTTCCACGCGTTCGCGACTTCAAGGGTGTTAGCGACAAGGCTTTCGATGGCCGTGGCAACTACACGCTTGGTGTAACTGAACAAATCATCTTCCCTGAAATAGATATCGATAAGGTAAATAAAATTACCGGTATGGATATCACCTTCGTAACTACAGCCCAAACCAATGAAGAAGCTTACGAGTTATTGAAGGAACTGGGTATGCCTTTCAGAAATATTAAAAAAGATAATCAGGAATAACACATGGCAAAAGAATCAATAAAAGCCAGGCAAAGAAAGCGTGAAGCAATGGTTGCTAAATACGCAGAAAAGCGTGCCGCTCTTAAAGCTGCAGGAGATTACGCTGCACTTGACCTACTTCCGCGCAATGCTTCACCTGTAAGGTTGAAGAACCGCTGCCAAATGACAGGTCGTCCAAAGGGCTACATCCGCTACTTCGGTATCTCCAGGATAGTATTCCGCGATATGGCTTTAAATGGTAAAATACCAGGCGTAAAAAAAGCAAGCTGGTAGTTTGGTGAAGCAAAGGGCAGTTTAGCAGTAAACCGCTGAAGCTTTTTCTTAAATAAAATAATTAAACACTTTTCCAATTATTCCGACGTAAAGTCGGGACGTAGGAGGGCAATAAATATGGTAACGGATCCAATAGCAGACTTTTTAACCAGGCTTCGTAATGCACAGATGGCAGGACACAGAATAGTTGAAATTCCCGCCTCTAACCTTAAAAAGCGTATCACTGAAATTCTTTACGACCAGGGTTACATCCTCAAATACAAGTTTGAGGACGATAACAAACAGGGCCTCATCAAAATAGCCCTTAAGTACGATCCTGCAACAAAACAACCGGCTATCCGTTCGCTTGAGCGCATCAGCCGCCCGGGTTTGCGCCAGTATGCAAGGCCTGCAGAATTTAAAAGGGTTATCAACGGCTTAGGCGTTGCTATACTCAGCACCTCTAAAGGTGTTATGACCGACAAACAAGCAAAGGCTCAAAACGTAGGTGGCGAGGTGCTTTGTTACATTTCTTAAAAAATTTATTCCCATAGTTGAGGGTACATTAAGATTGCACCTATACTTTCTGACCGGCCTTCAACTCCAACAAAATAAAACATACAAATTATGTCTCGTGTAGGTAAGCAGCCCATCACCCTCCCTAAAGGAGTAACAGTAACCGTTGGCAGCGACAACGTTGTTACTGTAAAAGGACCTAAGGGCGAATTAAAACAACCCCTGGACAGGGATATCAAAATTGAAGTTGAAGGCGATAACCTCAACGTTACCCGTCCAACTGACCAGATTCGTCACCGCGCTTTGCATGGCCTTAGCCGCGCATTGCTTGCCAACCTGGTAAAAGGGGTTACCGATGGCTATACAAAACAACTGGAACTTGTGGGCGTGGGTTACAAAGCCGCCAATACAGGCAACCTGTTGGATCTTTCACTCGGTTATTCTCACAACATTATTGTAGATGTACCTAAGGAATTAAAGGTTACTACCCTTACTGAAAAAGGTAAGAACCCGTTGATTACTTTAGAAGGCATTGATAAGCAATTGCTTGGACAGGTTGCCGCTAAAATACGCGGTCTCCGTAAGCCAGAGCCTTACAAGGGCAAGGGTGTTAAATACACTACTGAGGTGGTTAGGAGAAAGGCTGGTAAAGCTGCTGGTAAATAATAAATATTCCTAAATCATTCTCCCGGCAGTATCGGGAGGTGTAAATAGAACAACATGGACAAACTCATTAAAAGACATAAGATCAGGTACCGCATCCGCAAAAAGGTGAGTGGTACTGCAAGCAAACCCCGTCTTTCTGTATTTAGAAGCAACGCGGAAATCTATGCTCAGCTTATAGATGACGAAGCAGGTGTTACACTTGCCTCTGCATCATCAAGGGACAAAGACATTTCTGCTCAAAAAGCGCCTAAAGTGGAGAAAGCTAAAATGGTGGGTGCTGCCATTGCCCGCAAAGCAACTGAGCTTGGACTTACAACCTGCGTTTTCGATCGCGGTGGTAACCTTTATCATGGCCGTGTAAAGTCAGTAGCTGATGGTGCACGCGAAGGGGGTCTTCAATTCTAAATTATTTCTAACTAATAGATAATGTCTAAAGTAAGCGTAAATAAAGTTAAAGCCGGTGGCGACCTGGAACTGAAAGAGAAAGTAGTTTCCATCAATCGCGTGGTTAAAACCACTAAGGGCGGACGTACTTTTAGTTTCTCTGCCCTTGTAGTTGTGGGCAACGAAGCCGGTGTTGTAGGCCAGGGCCTTGGTAAAGCTAAAGAGGTTCAGGAAGCAATTACCAAAGGCATCGAAGATGCTAAGAAAAACCTGGTAAAGGTTCCTATCATGCACGGCACTATCCCTCACGATCAGTGGGCTAAGGATGGCGCAGCCAAAGTAATGGTTAAGCCTGCAGCTCATGGTACTGGTGTTATCGCCGGAGGTAGCATGCGCGCAGTGTTAGAAAGCGTAGGTATCACCGACGTATTGGCAAAGAACCTTGGTTCGGCAAACCCACATAACGTGGTTAAAGCTACCATCAAGGCGCTTACCATGCTTCGCGAGCCTATTACTGTGGCAAGAACTCGTAACATGAACCTGAAGAAGGTTTTCAACGGATAATAGCTGAACAATTAAATCCCAAACTAAATCCCAAATTCCAATGGGGTTTGGAATTAGCAAATTGGAATTGAAATGAAAAAGATAAGAATCACACAAATAAAGAGTGCTATCGACAGGCCTGAACGCCAGAAATTAACCTTGAAGGCGCTCGGACTTAAAAAGCTGAATGCTTCTAAAGAAGTGGAAGCAACTCCCCAGATACTGGGTATGGTTACTAAAGTAAACCACCTGGTAAAGGTTGAAGAAATTGCCTAATGCATTTCGTTAGGTGTCAATTCCAAATTTCTTTACTGCGGTAACTGGAATTTGGAATTTGATGTTTAATATTCCTTCTTCCTGCCGGAATTTGGAATGGGTATTTGAAAATCAATAACGCGAGGGGTGATTCCCCGCTGAGTATAAAATCAACAACAAAATGAAACTTCACAATCTTAAACCTGCAGAAGGTTCGGTAAAGAAAGAAAAAAGATTAGGCCGCGGTGAGGCTAGCGGTAAAGGTGGTACTTCAACCAAAGGTAACAAAGGTGGACAAAGCCGCGCCGGTTACAAGCGTAAAATGGCCCATGAAGGCGGACAGATGCCTATTCAGCGCCGTATACCAAAGAGGGGCTTTAAAAACCCTCACCGTGTAGAGTACAAAGTGTTTAACCTGGGACAGATTGAACAACTTGCCGAAAAATACGGTTTCGAAGAATTTACTCCAGAAAACCTCTATATCAACGGTCTTATCAACCGCACGGACCTCGTGAAAGTTCTTGGAAATGGCGAACTTAAAACCAAGCTTAGCTTTAAAGTAAATGCTATAAGCGATAAAGCTAAATCGGCTATCGAAGCTACTGGCGGTTCTATTGAAATCCTGCAATAATTTTCCCGATATTTGCCGACGCATCGAAAAACGATGCGTTGGTTTTTTAATTATTTGCTATTTTGCCCAGTTCAGCGCGTGATTAAAGAACACAACCCGGTTCGTATTGCACCCTGACCCATAGAGAAAAGAACTTAAGATGAAAAAACTTGTTCAAACTTTAAAGAACATCTGGAGTATAGAAGAACTAAGAGCCAAAATTATTGTTACCCTGGCTCTTCTTCTTGTTTATCGCTTCGGCACTCATATCGTTTTACCGGGTATAGATCCAAATCTTGTTGACGAAGCCGCAAGAGACGCACAAGGCCGTGGCTTACTTGGCTTGTTTGATGCGTTTGCAGGTGGTGCCTTCTCACAGGCTTCTATCCTTGCCCTCGGTATCATGCCTTACATTTCTGCATCTATCTTCATGCAGTTGGCTACCATATTGGTTCCGCAGCTTCAGAAGATTCAAAAAGAAGGTGAGAGCGGTCGTAAAAAAATCAACCAGTGGACGCGTTATCTTACTGTAATTGTAACCCTGTTCCAGGCCGGCGCTTATGTAGCGTACCTAAATAACCCGCAAGGGCCTTATGCAGGCGCTATTCTTCCTGCGTACGCTCCTTACTTCTTTGTTTCCACTATCGTTCTCCTTACCGCAGGTACCATGTTCGTAATGTGGCTGGGCGAGAAGATACAGGACAAAGGTTTAGGTAACGGTACTTCTATCATCATCATGGTAGGTATCCTTGCCCGTCTTCCGCAAAGCCTCATGCAGGAAATAGAAGCCAAGAGCACACGCGGTGGTGGTGGCTGGTTAATCTTCCTCATTGAGATTGCATTGCTGATTGCTGTTATCATGGCGCTCATTGTACTTGTACAGGGGGTACGTAAAATACCGGTTAACTACGCAAAACAAATTGTAGGCAACCGCCAGTTTGGAGGTGCCCGCCAGTTTCTTCCTTTGAAGGTTAACAGCGCCGGTGTAATGCCTATCATCTTTGCACAGGCTATCATGTTCCTGCCTACCTTATTTACAGGCTTCGATTCTACCCGCGATATCGTAAGGATCTTCAGCGACCACAGTAATGCTATTTACATGATTGTGTATGCTGTAATGGTTATTGGTTTCACCTTCCTTTATACTGCGCTTATCTTCAATCCCAAGCAAATGAGCGAGGATCTAAAGCGTAACAACGGGTTTATTCCCGGCGTTAAGCCAGGACAGCCAACTGCCGATTATATCGGGGCCATCATGGACCGTATTACCTTTCCTGGCGCTATCTTCCTTGCGTTAGTAGGTATTCTTCCGGGCTTCGCACAGCGCCTTGGCGTTACTATGGGCTTTAGTACTTTCTTCGGTGGTACTTCTTTGCTAATCATGGTAGGTGTAATTCTAGATACATTACAGCAGATTGAAACGCACCTGTTGATGAGACAGTACGATGGTTTAATGAAGGGTGGCAGAATACAGGGCAGGCAAGCTATTTCTCCCGCCAACAGCTATTAGTGAAATTGTAGTTTTTTACTGAAATAATCTGAAACCTGTTAGGCTAGCCTGGCAGGTTTCTTTGCTAAAATGACACGCCCGAGAAACATGTTGAAGATTAAGAGCGATGCTGAGATTGAAATAATGAAGGAAAGCGCTATGCTTGTAAGCCGTTGCCTTAGTGAAATAGCCAAAGTATTGAAGCCGGGAATGACGACCCTCCAGGTTGATGAGATGGCACTGGAATTTCTTAAGGATAACGGTGCTGTTCCCTCATTCAAAGGCTTTCACGGCTATCCGCACAATATCTGTGCATCGGTAAATGATGTGGTTGTTCACGGCTTTCCCTGCAACACACCATTGAAGGAAGGCGACATTGTTTCTATTGATATTGGGGCCTACAAAAACGGTTACCATGGCGACCATGCTTATACCTTCATCCTGGGCGAGGTTAGGCCCGAGGTGTTGCAACTGGTACGCATTACCAAAGAAAGCCTGTTTAAGGGCATTGAGAAGGCTATTGTGGGCAACAGGGTAGGCGACATTGGATGGGCGATACAGGAACATACTGAAAAACAGCACGGCTATGGTGTTGTACGCGAGCTTGTGGGGCATGGACTTGGAAAGAGCATGCACGAAGACCCGCAGGTGCCAAATTATGGCAAACGCGGAACGGGACAGAAGTTGAAGGAAAACCTGGTGTTAGCCATAGAACCTATGATCAACCTTGGTACACGCTCTGTATTTACCGAAGCTGACGGATGGACCGTAAAAACCGGCGACGGCCAACCTTCTGTTCATTTTGAACATGATGTTTGCGTAAAAAAGAATAAAGCGCTTGTACTATCTGACTATTCTATTATTGAAGCGGCAGAAAAGCAAAACGGCAATTTAAATACGAGTTATTATTAGGGTTGGTTCTCGACACACCTTCTCCATCTCCTCCAAAAACAACCCGTTTTTGGGGCAAGTCCGAGGCAAGTCCGACGTTAGTCCGAAGCAAG
>JAEZDR010000062.1 GCA_023433265.1 Bacteroidota bacterium
TTTATCATATTCAACCCCAGCCTTCTGAAGATTTCGTTAAGTTCTTCCTGTATCACCCCTGCTACCTGCCTTTGTCTTTTTCCTTCTTGCATAATCGTACCTTTGGACTTTTGTAAAAATACTCAAATAAGTTTAGCAGCCTTGCTGACACGGCCTGTAGATGAAAAAGTATCTTGTTCTAGCTAAATACTTCAGGGGTTTTACGCGCAATATTATTTTATACGTTGTTTTTACGTTGCTGTCCATAGCATTCGGCATCTTTTCTATCGGCATGCTGATACCCTTTTTACAAATGCTGTTCGACCCGCCGGCAGCGGTGGCCAAGCCAGACCTTGCCTTCAATTCAGGGTCGGTACTGGCACATGTAAACTACTTTATAGGAACACTGATTGAGGAACACGGTAAAATAAAGACGCTGGGGTTGGTTTGTATTACCATCATCGTGTGCGTATTTTTCAAGAACGTCTTTGCTTACCTCACAACGGTAATGCTTACGCCCATAAGATCGAGAGCGCTTACCCGCCTCAGGAATGACATCTATTCCAAAATAATCAAGTTGCCCATAGGTTACTTTACAGAAAAGAGAAAAGGTGATATTCTAAGCCGCATGACGCACGACACATGGGAGCTTGAGATAAGTGTAATGAGTACACTAGAGGCGATGGTACGCGATCCGTTTACCATCATTATTTACCTGGCAACCTTGGTGTTTCTTTCGCCCCAGCTTTCTTTATTACTTTTTATTTTTTTACCCCTTATTGGTTTTGTAATTGGAAGGGTAAGCCGTTCGTTAAAGAAAGAAGGCAGCCTGCTTTCCATTAAAAACGGCATATCAATTTCTATCGTAGACGAAACACTTCACGGCTTGAGGGTTATTAAGGCCTTCAATGCAGAAAAGCTTTTACACTCCAAATTTGCAGAAGTAAACGACGAACTGTACCATGTGAAAAACAGGATGAGTTACCGCAGGGAATTGGCATCCCCTATGAGCGAATTTTTAGGAGTGTTGGCATTGGCGGGAATGCTGTATTTTGGTGGAAGCATGGTATTGTCAGGCTCAGAACACCTCACGCTTACGCCTGCCGGTTTTATTGGATTTATAGGGTTGTTTACACAGATTATAAACCCTGCAAAGGGAATGTCTAATAGCTTTTACAACCTGCAAAGAGGATCGGCTGCACTTGCCAGGGTAAATGAAATCCTTGAGGCAAAGAGCACGGTGTTTGACCAAAAGAACGGTAAAACGCTCACCACTTTTAGCGAGAGCATTGAATTCAGGAATGTGAACTTTGCTTACGACGACATTGAAGTACTAAAGAATATCAACCTGAAAATTCAAAAGGGCCAAACGGTTGCATTGGTGGGATCGTCCGGTGCGGGAAAGAGTACTTTGGCTGATCTTGTTCCGCGGTTTCATGACGTTACCAGCGGGGAGTTGTTGATAGATGGCGTAAACATTAAGGAGTACACGCTTGAAAGCGTAAGAAGCCAGATTAGCATCGTTACACAAGAGCCTATTTTGTTTAACGATACAATTGCAAATAACATTGCCTTAGGTATGCAAGACGCCCGGCCCGAAGAAATAGAAGAAGCTGCAAGGGTGGCAAATGCTTACAACTTCATCATTAATAAAGAAGAAGGCTTTCAATCAAACATCGGAGACCGGGGTACAAAATTGAGCGGAGGGGAAAGACAACGGCTTACTATCGCCAGGGCATTATTGAAGAACCCACCGATATTGATTCTTGACGAGGCTACATCTTCGCTTGACACAGAAAGCGAACGCCTTGTGCAGGATGCGGTGAACAAAATGATGCAAAACAGAACATCGATTGTGATTGCGCACCGATTGAGCACCGTGAGGCACGCTGATGAAATAATCGTTTTAGATAAAGGGGAAATCGTGGAGCGTGGCACACACAATGAATTGATTGCACATAATGGCAGGTACAGGAAGCTGGTAGAAATGCAGGAAGTAAAATAATTGAAAACTAAAAATAGATTTATGAGACTTAGATTTTTGTCATTCGGCCTATTGAGTTTGATGGCTACAGTTTGCACAGGCCAGGTAGTTTTAAAGAAAGATGATAAGTTCAAAAAGACAACGACCATGGACATGCAGATAACTACCCATGTGATGGGCGAGCCCATGGACATTGCAAATAAAACAACCACTTACGAAAGCGTGCTGGTAAAAGATGCAAATGCTGAAGGCTTCACAATGGAGCACACCATTAACCGGCTGGTTGCCGAGGCCCAAATAGCAGGGCAAACCATGATTTATGATACTGACGATAAAAATGCAACCGATATACAGTCAACCCTATTGAAAGCAAAGGTTGCCGAGAAATATACTATACAAACCACGAAGGAAGGACTTATAAAGAACGTAAGCGGCTCCAGCGATTTGAATCCCGGCGAGCTAAACAAAGTAACCCAGGGAGCCTATTATGAACTGGTGTTTCCTGCAGGCAAAGACATCAATTCACTAAAGGTGGGTGATGCATTGACCGACACTTTGAAGGACGATGAAAGCACTACAATCAGGAATTATAAAGTGACTGAAGCCGCGGCAGGAAAGGATATTTGTTTATCGGTGCAGGGCAAGACAACTATGAAGGGAAAGATGCCGATGATGGGCGGCGTTGAGGGCAATATGGCTTTGTCTGGCACATTAAAAGGCAAAAGCTATTACTCGCGCAATACGGGTGTGTTAACAAAAAGCTCGCTTACTGTAAACATGAGCGGCACAATGGAACAAGCCGGGCAGGAAACCCCTATTGCCATGAAAATGGTAAGCACTAATGAATTGAAGAAAGATTAAACTCATTACCACCTATTTGCGAGAGGCGCTGAAAGGCGCCTCTTTTTTGTGCCTGCATGGCTGATGTAAGATTCTGCCAGGGGTTATGTGCGGAAGTCCCGTTTAAAGTGGATGCTTGCGCTCTCGTGTAAAGCTGCTTTGATTAGGAAACCTGTTTCCGGACTTTTAAAAAAAACCACTTCGCATGAGCAGGCTATTAATAGCAGGATTGATGTTCTGCATCCTTGCGGGCACCGCAAGCGCACAGGGCGTGAAAGGAAGGATTGCATCGTTAGTGAAAGATGCAGATGGAAAGCCCATCGAAAACCTGGCCGTAGAATTACTTGCTGCAAAAGACTCTACGCTTGTGAAGGTTTCGCTAACAGAACCATCAGGAAGGGTGGAGTTTATCAATATACCTGTAGGCAACTACCTGCTACGTGTAAGGGACGTAAGATGGAACAGAGAATACAGCGAAACAGTGAACCTAAGTGCAGCGTCGTTGAACGCAGAACTACCTGCATTGGTACTTACACCTAAAAGCGGTAGTTTGAAAGAAGTAACGGTTACGTCTAACCGGCCTTTTATTCAAAAACTGTCAGACAGGCTGGTGGTTAATGTGGACGGTAGCATACTTAGTGCAGGAAGTTCTGCAATGGAAGTACTGGAACGTTCTCCAGGAGTTCTTATAGATCAGAACGACCAAATAAGTTTACGCGGACGTTCGGGTATTATCATCATGATTGATGGTAAGCCCTCTCCTATGTCGGGTGCAGAACTGGCAAACTATTTAAGAGGCCTGCCTTCGGGGTCTATTGACAGAATTGAGCTGATTACAAATCCTTCGGCTAAATATGATGCAGCAGGCAACTCAGGTATCATAGATATAAGAATGAAGAAGGACCAGAGGCTTGGATTAAACGGAACCCTTACTACCGGCTATGGACAAGGGGTGTATCCAAAAGCAAATGCCGGCACCAACTTCAACTACCGTAACAAAATCATTAATCTTTTTGGAAATTACAATTACATCTACAGGATGAATCTTAATCACCTGATTCTTGACAGATCCTTCATAGACAATAACAAGTTTGATGGAAAGGACCAAAAAGACAACTATACCAAGATACCCATAGATGGGCATAACGCAAGGTTTGGCATTGACTGGTTTCCTTCAGCAAAAACCACCATTGGCTTTGTGGTGAATGCAAATCATACGAGTGTTCGCCCGCATAACGATAACAACTCGTTGGTGATTGATGAGCAACAACAGCCTGAATACCGGTTTAAGACCGATGCTAAAACAAACAGTATTCAAAAGAACATAGTGGGTAATATTAACCTGAAGCAACAGTTAAATGGGCAAGGTCACGAACTAACGGCCGATGTGGACTATGGCGTATTCCGGTCCAGCCAGGAGTCCCTTACAAATACCACTTATTATACCCTGTCGGGACAGCCCTTACAGCCCTCGTATATTTTGCAAGGAAGTCAGCTTGGAAACCTAAGTCTTGCTACAGCCAAAACAGATTATGCGTTGCCCATGAAGAAAAAGTGGAAGCTGGAAGCCGGCTTCAAAACCAGTTTCGTATCGGCAGACAATGATGCACGGTTCTTTGATCTGAGTGGAGGCACGCCTATTAATGACGCTCAAAAAACAAATCATTTCTGGTACGATGAAAATAACAATGCTGCCTATGTAAACGTTAGCAAACAATATAACAAGCTGGATATACAGGTGGGGTTGCGGGCAGAGCAAACGAATATCAAAACCCGGCAGGAGATGAAAGATGTAAGATGGGATTCCTCCTACTTCCAGTTGTTTCCAAGTGCGTTCTTTAACTATAAAGTGAAAGAAGGCCAAACAATCGGGCTATCCGTTAGCAGGCGCATAGACAGGCCGGGATACAACCAATTGAACCCATTCTTGTTTCTAATTGATGTAACCACCTATGCTACCGGTAACCCGGCATTACTGCCGCAGCTTACATGGAATTATGAGCTGAGCTATACTTTGAAGAACTACAACTTCGCGCTTAACTACAGCCGTACAGAAAACAACCAGAACATTGCGATTGCCAGGTACAACGATGTGTTTCCTAACAATCCCGCGGGCGATAATGTAACGGTGCAAATACCTGTAAACCTTTTCTCGTCTGAGTATTATGGTTTGTCAATCTCCGCACCTTTCAAAATAAAGAAATGGTGGATGATGACTAACAACCTCAATGCCTACTATAACCATTTCAACGGGGTGCTGGGCAACACGGTTCTTAAAAACGGTACTCCCGCTGCAGATATCAGGAGCAACAACTCGTTTACATTTAATAAAGGATGGAGTGCGGAACTAAATGGCAGCTATTCAACAGAGCGAAGGAACGGTTTTATGGTAAGCAGGCCACAGTGGTCTTTATCTGCGGGTGTACAGAAGAATGTGATGCAGGGCCGGGGAACCATCAGGTTTAATGTGAGCGATATCTTTTGGACGAATCTTCCTAATGCAGTTATCACTTATAACAATTATGTTGAGAAGTGGAAAGCCTACCGCGAAACGAGAGTGGCAAACCTGGTGTTTACTTATAGGTTTGGTAATAACACTGTACAAGCCGCCAGGAAAAGGACAACCGGCTCGGAAGAGGAAAGACAAAGGGCAGGGGGGTAGAACTCCGATGAAGAACAGATATTAGTACATAGACAGGAAGGGGAGTTAATCACTGCCCGTCATCTGAGCGAAGCCACGACGCAGGAGAGGCGAAGTCGAAGGATCTTTCTCTAAGTACACAGATTTTAGTACATAGACAGGAAGGAAGAGAGCGCCAGGAT
>JAEZDR010000089.1 GCA_023433265.1 Bacteroidota bacterium
ATGCCTAGCTTATACCTAGCTTATGCCTAGCTTATAACACCCTTATTTTCCTAAGTAATCGGGCTGTTTTTATACGTATTACTACTTATTATGGCCAAGGCAAACGGAAAATGACTTTTAACCTTTCCGTTATACTAAGTCTCTTCTCCATACGTTTGTTAGTTGATCTGTAAACCAGGCATTGCCGGCCACTTTAGTCTTCCCCCGCTTCTTTTTTCTCACACTTCGTGGAAAACAATAGAATCGCTATAAGAGCAACAGCAGGCATTTTCGGTTTACTTTGTATCAACACACAACAGGCAGATGGTAACAACAGCTACATATCAAATAAAGCTCCCGCAGTTTGAGGGTCCATTCGATCTTCTATTGTTTTTCATCGAGCGCGATGAGCTGGATATATACAACATTCCCATCAGCCGCATCACAGCCGATTTCCTGTCTTACATCCAACACCAGGAAAAGCTGAACATTGAGCTTAGCAGCGAATTCATCCTGTTCGTATCCACGCTGATGCGTATCAAGGCTAAAATGCTCCTGCCCCGCAAAGAACTTGATGCACAGGGTAACGAAATAGACCCAAGGCAGGAACTAATAGATAAGATACTGGAATACAAGCGCTTCAAGGAAGCATCTGCAAAGATGGCCGAAATGGAGGCGCTCCGTATGCTTATGGTTAAGCGCGGTAATCTTCAGAAAGAACTGGTTCAGGTGGGGGAAGAGGCTTCAGAAGGAACTGAAATTCAAACAGTCACGCTCTTCAAGTTGATGAAGGCATTCGAAAAAGTAATGCAGCGTCAGCACGACCGCACTAACAAACCCGTCCATACCGTTGTAAGGTATAACTATACAATGGAGGAAACCCGTACTTCCATGCTTTCCATGGTGGAAGTAGAGAAAACAGTGCCCTTCGAAAGGGTGATCACTGCCTGCGAAAACCGCATCCATGCCATCTTCATGTTCCTTTCTCTGCTAGAACTGGTACAGCAAAAGTTTATGTGCATTATCACAGGCGAAGGCAGGAACAACTTCATCCTGGAGTGGAACGATCACAGGGAAGAAGAAATAGCACTTGAGCTACCGCAAAACCCGGTTTTAAATTAGACAAGTCTTTCCAGGACGCGTACTTTACAGCTTTATAGACCTGCAAGCCTTAAGAGTTGTTAAGTCTAGGATGACTTCAACCTTGCTACTCACCCTCTAAAATATCTCCTCCAACTCTTTCAGGTGGAAGATGGTATAGGTAGGCTTCACGTCGGTTTCCAGCCTTAGGTGGTTTACAAAGATGGTGTCCCAGCCTGCGTTTTGCCCACCCCTGATATCCGCATCCAGGTTGTCGCCGATCATGATGGACTCTTCTCTTAGTGCACCTGTCTTCTCCAGCGCAAAATCGAATATCTCTTTATTCGGCTTCAGCGAATTTGAGCATTCAGAAGTAATCATCTCTCCAAAATGATGGTGGATATTACACGACTGTATTTTACACAATTGCACCGCATCAAATCCATTTGTTACAAGATGCAGTTCATAGCCCCTATCCCTTAGGTAGTTCAGTATTTCAGCCGCATAGGGGAAAAGGTGTTTTTTGTAAGGCAGGCGCTCCAAAAATTCAACGGCCATCTTACGGGCAAGGGGTTCGTCAGCAATTTTAAAGTCCAGCAATGCAAGCCACATGCGCTTCCACCTGAGCTCTTCCTGCTTAATAAAACCCTTTGTATATCGGTCCCACAACCGCTCATTATGATGACTATAGTGGGCAAAAAAACTCTCAAAATCGGTGACCCCGCGCTCGGCCAGCTTATTTATCTCGTAAAGCTCGGCCATGGTTTCATGGGCGTTTGTCTCAAAATCCCAGAGCGTGTGGTCAAGGTCAAAGAAAAGATGCTTGTATTTCACTTTCGCCTCATGTTTTTGTAAATACGGATTGCTGACATTAATAGCACAATAAAAAGAAATAAACCAATCAATCCATATACCAGACTCATACTTTCCTTAATAACCACCAGCATTACGACTGCTACCAGGAACACTGTGGCCACCTCGTTCCATATCCTTAACTGCTGGCTGCTGTATTTGAATATCCCTTTGCTTTGCTGCTTATACAATTTATGCAGCGAAAGGTGGTACAGTGTAAGCCCTGCCACAAAACCAATCTTTACCCACATCCATCCGGGAATGTTCCATTGGTACAGGATAATAATAAGCCAGGGCCCGAATATGAAGGAGAGTATCGCCGAAGGCCATGTAATACCAAACCACAACCGCTTTATCATGAGGCTATACTGCTCTGTTAGGATGGACCGTTTAGGCTCCTCCATATCCTGCGCTTCACGGTTGTAAATAAACAGCCGTACCTGGTAAAACATTCCTGCAAACCAGGTTACAATAAAAATAATGTGGAGGGCTTTTACATACAGGTAGGTCATGAATCTCTATTTCAACAGCATCTCGGTTTTTCCTTCATCAATGTCTTTAATCCAGCCGGCAATTGCATCCACCCAAAGCGGGTGATTGTTTAGGCAAGGTATCATTTCGTAGTGCTCTCCACCCGCCTCTTCAAACGTTTCCTTGCCACGTATGGCAATCTCTTCAAGGGTTTCCAGGCAATCACTCACAAAGGCAGGGCAAATCACCAGCAAGTTCTTCACACCTTCACCCGGCAAGTCCTTTAACCTGAAGTCGGTATAAGGTTTCAGCCAGGGGTCGCTGCCCAACCTGGATTGGAAGGAGAAGCTGTATTTGCTTGCGTCAATTCCAAGCCTTTCAGTCATCTTTTGTGTGGTAACAAGGCATTGGTGCCTATAGCAGGTAGCATGCGCCGGCGAGGGTGTATTACAGCAATCTTCCACCATAAGGCAGTGCTGCTTTGTGCAATCGCTTTTCTTTAGGTGACGTTCCGGTATGCCGTGGTAACTGAATAAAATATGATCGTAAGGTTTTGACAAGTACGGCCTAATGCTCTCTGCCAGTGCTTGCAGGTAAGCCTCATCGTCAAAGAAGGGTTTGATAAACTTTAGCGTGAAGTTGTATTTCCCCTTGCCATGCACATCTCTTGCATATTCTACGGCAGTTTCATAGCTGCTCATTGCGTAATGAGGGTACATTGGTACTATAATCACTTCTTTAAGCAACGGGTAGGCTGCCACAAGCGACTCGTATACTGTTTTAGGATCAGGATTGCCGTAACGCATCATAATATGCACCGGGTGCGATACCTTTTCCAGAAGTGCTTTTTGTAGCTGTTTAGTGATGACGATAAGCGGAGATCCTTCGTCTCCCCAGATAGTTTGATAGGCATCTGCCGATTTAGGCGCCCTGAAGGGTGTGATGATGCCCCTTACTAATAGTAATCTAAGCAGGTAGGGTGAGTCAATCACCCTTTCATCCATTAAAAACTCGTTGAGGTACCTTCTTACATCAGGTACTGCCGTGGAATCCGGCGAACCCAGGTTCATCAGGATGACCGCTTTGGTTACGTCTTTTTGCATGTTTAAGGTTCAGTGCGCAAAACTAAACCAAAAGGGGTGGCTTTCTTATGCAGCTTCAAAATGTTACCGTTGCATGGCAGTCAGAATGCGTTGTTGCACTTCCAGTAGCTTTTCAGGAGTTGGCGAAAGTTTGCCTCTTGTAAAGTTCAGGTCATCACTGCTGTTGATGGGTACGAGGTGCATATGCGCATGGGGTACCTCAAGGCCTACCACCGAAATGCCGCAACGGTTACAGGCAAAGGTCTTTTCTATAGCCTTTGCAATAGGCCTGGCAAACGTAAGCATGGCCGACAAGTATTCATCTCCCAGGTCAAAAAGCTTGTCTACTTCTGTTTTGGGTATCACCAACACATGACCATGCACCAGCGGGAAAATATCCAGGAAAGCGAAGAACTTTTCGTCCTCGGCTATCTTATACGAGGGTATTTCACCGGCAATGATTTTCGAAAACAAGGTCATAAAGCTACACTGATATGTTTTCTACCTTAAACGTCAGCTTGCCGTTTGGCGCAACCACTTCTGCCAGGTCACCGATATGTTTGCCAATCAGGCCTTTCCCGATAGGAGAGCTGGCTGAAATTTTACCGGCTTTCAAGTCGGCTTCTTTTTCTCCCACAATCTGGTAAGTTACGGTCTTCTTGGTAGCCACGTTAGTTATGGTAACCTTCGTAAGAATAGATACTTTACTGGTGTCTATGTTTGTGGTATCCAATATCTTAGCGAGGGCAATCTGCCCTTCCAGTTTTGCAATTTTTGCCTCCAGCAGCCCCTGGGCTTCTTTGGCAGCATCGTACTCAGCGTTTTCCTTCAAATCACCTTTTTCCCTGGCTTCTGCAATGGCCCGCGAAGCGGCAGGGCGCAGCACACCCTTCATGTGCTGTAACTCTTCTTTCATCTTCTCGAACGTCTCTTTCGTTACATAAACCGCATCAGTCATAAAATGCCATTTTAAGTGGTAGGAGATAAAAAAAATACAACGCCACAATTATGAGTTGCAGCGTTGCACAAAGACAAATATAAGGGTTTTGAGAAAATAAAGAATAGCGTGTATATAAGTGCCTAAAAACCAGGTAAACTGTTTCAATGGGTAATCTTTGCAACCTTGGGGTGATATAATTCACCAGGCTTTCGGCTGATTCTTGCTAAATTTATTCCACCAAAACATTCAGAACCAAAAACCGCCAATATGAAAGTGGGTACGATTGTGATTACAAGTTTTATAATAAGCTCAGCTGCTATTTTAATTGGTGCATTTTTTAAAATTACCCATGCAGAAGGGGCAGCAGCCTGGCTCACCGGAGGACTGCTTGCATCATTAGTTTTTGTTGCTGTTTCTATTTATGAGGTCAGGACCTCGAAACGTATTGACCCTTCTGAAAAAAGACTGTGGACTGCAGGTTTTGTTTTCATGTGTTCCATTACCGGTCTTCTCTACATCCTTATAGGCAGAAAAAGAGTTGCAAATAATTATTGAACCGAGCTTCGAATATGCAACGTATGTTTTGGGAGGAGGTAGTACACTTGTTATTTGTAACAGGAACTCCAGTTCCTTAGCTTTACCTTCCATTAAACACCGCATTCATGGAGCAATCACCTATTAGGCGAGCTAAAGAACTGGTAACACTTAGCCACGACCACCACCACGGTTTGATGCTGTGCTGGAAAATAAGAACAGGGCTTGCAAAAAATGTAGATATAGAGCGTATAACAAAATACTGCCGATGGTTTTATCAAAACCACCTTATTCCCCACTTTAAGATAGAAGAAGAGGTTGCCTTCCCGGTGCTTGGCAACGATCATCCCCACATAACAGAGGCGTTGCGGCAGCACAGGAACCTCGTTTCGTTGTTCGAAAATCCAACGCCAACGGTGGATACTCTCATGGATGCGCAGCTTGCGCTAAATGATCATATTCGTTTTGAAGAACGTATTGTTTTTACTGAAATACAGGAAAAAGCTTCGCCGCAACAATTGAAGGAAATTGAAGCAGCCCATGCAGAGGGTGCATTTGAAGAAAACACAGAGGATATGTTCTGGAAGTAAAAAGGCCACCAATAAAAATGCCTTTCTCGCTTCGCTCGAAAGGCATTTGTGCCCAGAACAGGAATCGAACCTGCACATCCGTGAAGATACCAGATTTTGAGTCTGACGCGTCTACCAATTCCGCCATCTGGGCTTCTGGGGCTGCAATATTAGGCTATCCTGATTTACCCGCAAAATCATGATCTGCCCGATACATTAAGCCTAATACTTCTCCTCCTAAAAAAACGGGTAGTATCGGCTGACGCTTATTACAAATCCATGCTTGCTGTTCTTCACCTGTCTACCGCTCCCTTGGGCATATTACTTAAATTGCGCTCACAACTAGTAGCATGCTAACATTAGGTATCATTAAAGAGGGAAAGATTCCGGCAGACAACAGGGTGGCACTTACACCGGGGCAATGTAAATGGTTGATACAAAATGTTGAAGGGCTGAAAGTAGTGGTGCAACCCTCAAACATTCGCTGTTTTAGTGACGAAGAATACCGGCACGCCGGTGCAATTCTATCAAACGACCTAAGCAATTGCGATTGGTTACTGGGTATTAAGGAGGTTCCTGTTACGGAATTATTAGAGGGGAAGAAATACATGTTCTTTTCGCATACGCGAAAGAAACAACAACATAATCAACATCTCATGCATGCGATGGTCGAAAAGAAGATCACGCTGCTCGATTATGAAATGCTTCAGCATGCCGACGGGCAGCGCATCATAGGTTTCGGATTTTTTGCCGGCATTGTTGGAGCCCACAATGGTATGATGGTTTATGGACATCGAACAGATAGCTTTCACCTCAAAAGGGTATATGAGTGCCATGATTATCGTGCTTTAATTCATACTTACTTCGGTTTACGCCTGCCTAATGTAAAAATAGCCGTAACGGGCAGTGGGCGGGTGGCACATGGCATACTTGAGGTAATGAACCTTATGGATGTGCAGGAAGTAGAACCTGACGAATTCCTGGAAAAGGAGTTCGATTATCCCGTCTATGTGCATCTTAAGGGGAAAGATCTTTATCGAAATAAGCAATCCGGCGAATATATACGTGACGAGTTCCATGCACACCCTGGTAAGTACGAGTGTACATTCCTGCCCTATTGCTATGCTTCCGATATCCTAATGAACGGTGTTTATTGGGATGCAAATATTCCACGGCTGTTTGATATGCAGCATTTGAAAGACCCCCGCTTCCGCATCAGGTCCATTGCCGACATAACAGACGATGCTTTCGGAAGCGTTCCCTGTAACCTCGGCGACGGCACCATCCTCGATCCTGTGTATGGGGTGGACAGGAATACTGGCAATAAAATTCCTCCCTACAGCGAAAATGGTGTAGATGTAATGGCAGTCGGCAACCTGCCTAATGAACTTCCTAAAGATGCAAGCCGGTATTTTGGAGAGCAACTGATGAAGTATGTTTTGCAAGATCTTTCGCAAGGGGGTAGCAATCTAATGGATAGAGCCACCATCCTAAACAACGGAAGGCTGACGGAGCATTTCAGCTACCTCGCTGACTATGCCGCCATACCT
Organism: Bacteroidota bacterium; assembly: GCA_023433265.1. Classification (GTDB taxonomy): domain Bacteria; phylum Bacteroidota; class Bacteroidia; order Chitinophagales; family Chitinophagaceae; genus JAEZDR01. Next base: position 7,058 of record JAEZDR010000089.1, read on the forward strand.
GCTCAATCAGCAGTGTAAGGTTCGGCCGCTCTGTTTCTGTTTCAATACCATTGCTAATACTGATTTTGCGCAGGGTTCGCCACTTTCCGTACATTATCTTTGCCCGGCATACATTAGGTGCGATTATTTTTCACACTAACCAATCTCAATGAACAAGCTATTATTACTGGCACTTGTACTTTTCGTTTCCACTGGTCTAAGGTCACAACAACTTAAGCTATTTAAAGCAGAAGATGGCAGGATGGGATATAAAGATTCCACTGGCAAAGTTGTCATAGAGCCGAAGTACAACGGTGCCAATAACTTTATTGAAGACATGGCTACGGTAAACCTCGGTGGCACCATGGAAAACTGGAAGGTCACCGGTGGTAAATGGGGTTTACTTCATATAAGTGGAAGGGAAATAGTGCAACCGAAGTACGACCTGTTGAAAGATTTCTCTGAAGGCCTTGCTGCTTTTAATATCGGGGGTGCAGCATCAGGTAATCTTTTTTCCGGTGGCAAGTGGGGCTTTATAAATAAGGCCGGGAAAGAGGTAGTTCCTGCAAAATATGAGGCTGTAACAGCTTTAACCAACGGTTTTGCACTGGTAAATAAAGGTGGAACCATTACAATGTATGGGGCGGAAGGCGGTAAATGGGGTATGATAGATAAGAATGGAAGGGAAGTGATTGCCACTAAATATGATGATCTCGTAGCCTATAAAGATGGGTTTGCTAAAATGAATATAGGCGGGTTACGCAGAGGTTCTACCGTGGCGCGCGGCGGCAAATGGGGACTACTCGACAAGAAGGGCATGGAAGTAGTGCCGGCAAAATATGACTTGATCGGCGACATTTCGGAGGGCATGATCGCTGTAGCCTCGAACGGTAAATGGACTTTGATTGATAAAACAGGCAAAGAAATTATGCCGTTTAAGTTTGATGAAGTGCGTGGCATGTCTGAAGGCCTGGCTGCAGTTGCCCTAAGTGCTGACCGCAACAGCTATGGAAAAAAGTGGGGGTATGTAGATAAAACCGGGAGAATGGTGGTGCCCGCAACTTTTGACGAGGCCGGCTATTTCAAAAATGGTGTGGCACTGGTTAAACAGGCTGGAAGATCATTCAAAATAGATAAAACCGGCAAAGAGATTCAATAAATCCCTACTGTTAAAAAGTACGTCCTGGTGTATTTAGTTCGACTTCAGGATAGCATTGCCAATAGCGCATTGCAAACAATGTTTTTTATTGCAGTACTTATTCTTGAGGTGTAGCAATGCCTGTGAATCTGCTGCTGACTTATTAGGAATTCCGAGATCTTTCCACCCTCTTGTTATAGTGTTAAGTTCCGGTTCGGCATTGTCTAGCCAGTTCAATGCTTTTTCTTTCAATGCTGGTAAAGAGTGTGCCATCCCATAGGCAAAAACCACCGGAACCACGGTATTAATAATGATGTTATTCATCATTTCAGCACCGAGCTGCTTAGGTTTATGAGCACTTTCTTCACCAAACTTGTAATGGGTTTGCCAATAATCGTTGGCAGTTACCGCGAGCATCTGCCTTATTTCGTAGAATGCATTTGCCGCCTTGATTTTGGAGAATAAGTGACTGCTGTTAAACACGAGGCTGGCTAGTTGCGACATTCTGATTGTTGGAAAGTTAGCCGGGCGCATTCTCAAATAACAGACCCTCGCAGGTACTGGCTGCAACCTATACTTATTCGAAAGGAATTTATACTCCCTGTTCAATAAAACCGAATAGTAGTCGCTGCAATCTTCGTCTAGCAAATTAGCTTGTCCAAACAGCAATGCTTCAATCTGTACCTGGTTGTTTTTATGTTTTGCCAGCAATTCTACCGGCAGGCTTTCTGCAACCGATTCAAATAAATCAGCATTCACTTTGTATCCAAAGTTTCTTGCAATCAGCCTCCAGAAAACTTCTTCCCAATGGTTGCCTGTTCGCACGAGTAATGTGGTTACTGAAGCGGTTTTTTCTTCCATACGTTCAATCAACATCCGCTCTTTCCACTTAACCCAGGTGAGGCCGCCAAATGATGAGAGCATTTTACCGCACGCAACAAAAGGCTCGCTTTCCTGTAGCCTTGCATAACGCTGCAGCAACACAGTGGATACTAAAGGCTCCAGTTCCAGTACAGGTATACGCTTAAAATCAGGGTCGTCATGTTGCCAAACTACATGAAGCACTACATTATTATAATGTTCATCCTCGTGGTGTTTGTGTAGATAATAGTCGCTTGTTTTAATGTGAAGCTCAATATTTCCAGCCCATTTTGTATCGCCAAGTTTAATTCGCCCGTTAAGGAAATCTGGCCCCTGGTTTACATTTAAAATGCCTGGGCTGATAATCTCAAGCATTTCTCCGTCTGCAGTGTGTAATTGTTTCTTGCTGAAGTATTGTTGTTGCCAGATAAACTGCAACAGTTTCTCGCTAACGAATGGGAGAGGCATAAGGGAGGTACAAGGTACAAACCATTTTCTATATCACCTTTAACTGTTGTAGTGATTTTACAACTCTTGCTATGGGAAGGCCCATCACATTATAAAAATCCCCCTTGATACTTTGGATACCGGTAACGCCTATCCATTCCTGTATAGCATAGGCACCGGCCTTATCAAAGGGTTTGTATATGTCTACATAATGTGCCACTTGTTGCTCTTCAAGAGGGTAGAAACTTACCTCGGTAACGTCAAAAAAACTTAGCTGTACACGTGGATTGCAAATGTACACGCCTGTTATAACCCGGTGGATGTTGCCCGACAACTTCATCAATATCCTGATTGCATCTTCCCTGTTTAACGGTTTGCCAATTATTTCATCACCAAGCACCACTACAGTATCTGCCGCCACAAGGGTACTGTCTGCGAACTTTTTGGGCTGGGTCTGTTGCAGGTAGCCGGCAACAGCATTTGCTTTCTTCTCTGCTATAAATACAGGAACTTCCTCCGGTGGCATCGAGGCAGGAAAGTCCTCCTCGGTGTGCCTCACCATCACATCGAATGCAATTTCTGCCCATTGCATTAATTGTTGCCTGCGGGGTGATTGGGAAGCAAGGATGATTGACGAAGGCATGCAGTTAAAACGTTGAATTGCTTAAATGCGTTTAAAGAAAACAAACCCGTTCTTGCGATATAACTCCTGCAAGCGGCTGCCGTGTTTTTCCTGTAAATCTGCCAGCGAGTACATCCTGCAAATAATATAAGCGGGCTTATCCGGTGTGCCGGTCAATAACCATTCTATATCTGAACCTTCAGGCCTGTTGCCCGGTTTACGCATAGAATAATAGTATTGCGCATAGCTTTTATATCCCCAGGTTTCTACGTAAACATCTTTGCCTTGCAGCGACTTCAGGAATTCAATGGCTGCATTTTGCGTATAACGTTCAATTTTTGGAACAAAAACAAGGGAAATGTATTGCACATAAATAAGCGTACCGATAAACAATACCCTGAAAGCCTTTTGGTATCTTCTTTTCCGGAACATCAACAAAACAGCAACTATCATTGCGCCGTAAAGCACCCCGGGCACTGCATGCAGGAAACTCCAGTTGACTGCAGCTTCCAGGTTTCCGGCCGCAAACTCGTCTTCTATGAGCGGGATTAGTTTTTTAGCATTAAGCCCCACCACGGGTACGGCTATCCCAAGAATAGCCCATTTCATTCCGATAAACCCTATTAAGACTTTCTGCGGGGTGTGAATGCGCCTACCACGTTCAGACACGTAGTATACAGTATAGGCAGCTAAAAATGTGATAGGGAAATAGGCAAATGAAGAGTAGTGTACAATTTTGGTTTGAACCAGGCTAAACACCACTACTACCACAATGAGCGAAGACAGCATCATGTTTTGAAGCGAATGTTGAAATGAGTTCTCACTGGCCGAACGCTTGATTTTATAAATAAGTACCGATGCAGGAAATACGCCAAGTAACAATACCACAAGGTGATAATAAATAGGCCCGCCATGCCCCGACTCTTCAGTAGCCATCAGCCTGATCTGGTAATCGTAAAACTCCCTGATAAACCAAATGCCGTTCTGCCAAAGTTCGTACCCGAACCATACCATGCTTACGAGAAACACTACGCCTGCGTATATTAAATAGTGTACTAGTTTGGCAATGCCTTTACCTTTTGTAAATACAAGGTAGAGCATGTAGCTAAGCATAACCAGCAATAAAGCAACAGGGCCTTTGGTAAGTATACCCAGGCCGGTAAATAATGCAGACAAAACCAGCGGCCTCATCAACGGAAGCCGTTTATGATAGCAATGAAGAAAACGAATGAGATAATAAACGCCTAAGAAAATAAACAGGTTGAACCAGGGATCGATGATGCCTGATTTAAAATAAAGGTGAGGCAGAAAAGAACCTGCATAAATGATGACCCACCAGGTAGCAAAAGTTTGGGAGAATGCTTTGCGCCCGATATGGAAAAGGCACACCAATGTAATGATACCACAAATAGCATTAGGGAAACGGGCGGCAAATTCATTAATGCCGAACAGCTTCATCGAAATCACCTGAAGCCAGAAAAACAGGGGAGGCTTTTCCCAGAAAGGTTGGTAATTGATCTGTACCCGGCTATAGTTACCGGTCTCAATCATCTCCCGCGCACTCTCTGCGAAATTCACTTCATCCCAGTCAAACAAATGCACCGAGCCCAGGAAAGGGATGAATAGCAGCGCGGCAATGAAAACGATAGCGGCTAGTTGTTTTTTCTCCAATTGCATCAATAAATGGCGCAAGTTAAATGTTAATATTGGGTAAACATAAGCATAGTTATTACAAAAAAATATACTGAAATCCTTATGTGTCATTCACTAGCGGGCTTTTTGTTTTTGAAAGAAGCTGATACATATCATTAAAAAGCCAGAATTTTTTTTGATGCTATTAATTATTTGATATTATTGCACCACTTGATACTATGAGTAAACAGAAGGTAATTAGTAAGAAGCAGTTATATACGTTGGAGTACCCCGTGCGATGCTCTCCCTCCATCCTGTTCGAATTTCTATCTACCCCTGCCGGTATGCAGGAGTGGTTTGCAGATAAAGTGGATGAGAAAGACAACGTCTTTATTTTTTCATGGAATGGAACCATTGAAAAAGCTGAGATACTGGAGCTGGAACAAGACAAGTATATCCGTTACCATTGGCTGCACGCTCCTAACGAAGAATATTTTGAGTTCAGAATAGAAAAGACAGAAATCACCAACCAAACGATTCTGGTGATTAAGGACTTCGCTGAAAAAAGCGAAATCAAAGACCAGAGCCAGCTTTGGGAATACCAGGTAAAAGAACTATTTCACAGGCTTGGAAACTAATAAGGCCAGCAACATAATAACTCCTGCAACAGCGGGAGTTTTTTTTATCCTTTTAGTTGGCTATTCACAATTCCTCTGTCGATAGTTGTTCCATAAGCTGGTAAAAACATTTCTCATAAAAAGGAACGGCTTCGTCCCAATCTTTCAAAGGAAGTTTTATGGCCAGCTTAATAAAAGCTGCATTGGCTAATTGGTCCATATCAACGCTGCCCAGGTTAACATAATTGTTTTCTGAGAAATCGTGCTTCCAGGGGTTGCTGTTTACACAGTAATAGTAGCCGGCAAAATGCCCGTTCTTTATGCTCCTTTGAATGTTTTCCTGGAAACGCGTTTTAAACCGGCCTTCGAGGTGCAGGCTAATACTGAAAAAATTGCCCCACCAGAAGAAACTTCTTACGGCAAACACATCCTGCTTTGAAAAAAAGCGGGGATAATCAAACATTACATAAGGGAGGCCCTCGTATTGCTCGCCTTTAGAAATTTTGGGCGGTACATCCAGTGCCTCGTGTGGTAGGGAAGTCCTTAAGTTTTGAAGAATATCTGTATACTTGGGGATTAACTCTGCGTAAAGGTCCTGCACGATCGCAATAATGCGGTTCTTGGTTAAAATAATTTCCGCATCAGTAACCAGCTCCAATTCCTTTACCGAAAGCTTTAAATTTGCTGCCATCGTAGTAAAAACAGGGTGTTGCCAAAGTGATCAAAAAACTTGATACATTAATCATCAAAGCCTTTATAGGTCCATTTTTCGCCACATTCCTCATTTCGCTATTCGTGCTGGTAATGCAGTTCTTCTGGCTCTACATCGACGATCTTGTGGGCAAAGGTCTGGATGTTCTTACTATCTTCAAACTAATAGGTTATGTATCCGCTACATTAGTTCCGCTGGCCATGCCACTGGCATTATTGCTTTCTTCAATAATGACCTTTGGTAACCTGGGCGAGAGCTTCGAACTGGTTGCTATTAAATCTGCCGGCATCTCACTGTCCCGCTTTATGCGACCGCTTTTAGTGGTGGCTTTCATAATTGCGGGTATCGCCTTCCTTTTTTCAAACAATATCATCCCGGTAGCCAACCTTAAATTGAATGCGCTGAAGTACGACATCATTGTAGCTAAGCCCGCCTTCGACATTAAAGAGGGTGTGTTTTACGATAAGATGGAAGGATTTGTAATTAAAATAGGCAAGAAGGAAAAGGACGATAGCACTATTCGGAATGTGATTATTTATGAAAAGAACTTCGTGCTGCAGGACAACATCATTATAGCTAACAATGGGATTATGCGCATGACGCCCAATAAGCGTTTCATGGAATTTGTACTGTACGATGGCTGGCGCTACCAGGAGAGGGGTAACAGGCTGACAACCGATACAGAATTTATAAGGCTGGGTTTCAAACAGTACAAGAAGCTTTTTGACCTGAGCAGCTTCCAGATGAATGAGACACCAGACACTTTGTTTCAATACGACCCCAAAATGTTAAGTGTCAGGCAGCTTGACCGGGGAATTGACTCTATGAAGAATGTAAACCTATCGCTTGCAAAGCGTATTAAACTGGATGTAGGTTATATACTGCCGTTTATAAAGTACTCCGACTCGGTTTTACATACTAAGCCCATCCCAGGGTTAAAAGCAAAAACGTTCAGTGAATTAATACCCGCCGAACAGCGCATCTTAACAGGGCAACGAGCTATCACACAGTTGAGCGCAGCAAAGCCTACGCTCGATATGTTGATGACCGACTATATTGGCAAACGCAGAGCGCTTACCTATCACCTTAACGAATGGCACCGTAAGTTCACCCTTTCTGTTGCCTGTATTGTGCTGTTTATGATTGGCGCCCCCTTAGGTTCAATTATAAGAAAGGGTGGTTTGGGCACACCTCTCGTATTTGCAATTGTATTCTTTGTGATATTTCACCTCATCAACACCTTTGGTGAAAAATTTGCTAAGGAAGGAGTATTGTCTTCATTTATGGGAATGTGGCTTTCTACGGTTATCCTCATTCCCATTGGTATTTTTCTAACTATCAAAGCTATGAAAGACTCTACTTTATTTAACCAGGAGGCATATTTCCGTTTGTTCAGGAAAGTGCGCAAGTGGTTACCTTCACGCAATCGCTAATATTTTTTTATAAAAAACACCAGGACATGGAAGCAACGTACAATGAAAGCAGGCGTAAATTTCTTGCTACAGCAGGTAAAGCAACATTGGCAGCCGGCCTTAGCGTAACGGCCTTAGATTCTTTAGCTAACTTTTGGGGCGACGATGATTGCGACAAGAAGCTTGTAAACTTCAGCCAATCCAAGCTGCCCTACGATTTTAAGGCACTTGAACCGCATATTGATGCCCTGACCATGGAAATCCATTATTCAAAGCATGCGGCAGGTTATGCTAAAAACCTAATAGAAGCAGCTAAAGAGGAAAAGGTAGATACTACTGATGGAAAGAATCTGTACAGGACGCTAAAAGAAATATCCAGGTACTCGCAAAAGATGCGCAATAACGCCGGTGGACATTATAACCATGAGTTGTTTTGGAAGATGATGGCACCGGGTGGTAAACCACTGAAGGATGAGAAGCTGATGAAAGCCATTACTGCTTCATTTGGTTCGGTGGAAGCAATGAAGACCCAGTTTGCCGATGCTGCAAAGAACCGCTTTGGCAGTGGCTGGGCCTGGTTGATTATTAATAAGGATGAGAAACTGCAAATAACCTCTACACCTAACCAGGACAACCCCTTGATGGATGTTTCAGAGGTGCACGGCACGCCGATACTGGGCCTGGACGTGTGGGAACACGCCTATTACCTGAAGTACCAGAACAAGCGCCCTGACTACATTACCGCATGGTGGAACGTAGTTAACTGGGAATATGTGGCGCTTAGGTACAAGGAATGCGAGTGAGGCGAATAAGCCTTCACTAATAGATTAAATCGCCCGCTTTTGCAGAATAGCGGGCGATTTGTATGTATAAAGTGTTTCATGTTAAACTGTAAACTGGTGGTGAGCGCAAAACGCAACAAGGAAAGGAGAGACGGTGTGAAAACGGAACGAACAGGAACGAACAGGAACGAACAGGAATAAACAGAAACAAATAGGAATAAAACGGAACAAACGGGAACAAACAGGAATAAAACGGAACAAAACGGAACAAAACGGAATAAACTGGAACAAAATGGAATAATTCGGAATAATTCGGAATAAAACGGAATAATTCGGAACAAACGGGAAAGTAGCTTTTGAGCGCATCGTAAGTTGCGGACAAAATGTATGACATGAATACCGGATAGTACACATTTACCAGGGTAAGCGGGAAAGATGGGATTTAGGGAGCGAATAAGGGTTAGTTCAACCCTCATTCAACGCTCTTGCTTCACTCTTGCTTCGGACTAGCCTCGGACTTGCCTCGGACTTGCCCCCCAAAAACGGGTTGTTTTTGGGGGAGATGGAGAAGGTGTACCTGCTGGGGTGCGGATGGTAATCCTTCTACCCTTCTGCAAACAAATAGTTGATCTTTTACATGTTGATGATCTTGTTTACGCCTATGCGTGGGGACGCCGCTTTATCCGCCTGTTGAGGCAAAGTGTTAACAAGGCTCAGCATTAGACTTGTAGAATGGTGAAGGGTTGCGAGGGAATACTAGTTGCCTCCCAAGCCACCGCCGCCACCATTCACGCGTTTGTTTTCATCTTCCAGGCCTGTCTTGCGTTGGCGTGCAGCTTTCACC
>JAEZDR010000098.1 GCA_023433265.1 Bacteroidota bacterium
CCTTGGTTGCTGCGGGTAAGAAGAACGAGGCTCTCAAGGTTTTTAAAACCAATCACCAGAAATACCCTAATGAGTTCACCACTCAGTTTGGCCTGGTACGCGGTTATTCTGCAACCGGCGACTTTCAGAATGCACTCCGGTACGCAAAGCTTGCTCTAAGCACTGCCCCCAATGGTCCCGGTAAAGCTCAGGTAGAGGCAGCTATTCGTAAATTGGAAGATGGCAGAGATATGAACTAAAATTTATATCTCGTTTAGCCTCCTTGCATACATCCATGCGTATGTATTTGCATTGCATGTAATGGATGAAGCAAAACTATTTACTAACAGTTCTGCTCTTCCTTTGCACATTCTCAGCCCTCAAAGCGATGTTTCCTTATTTTTGCTCCGTTTTAATTAACTCAACCTTCCTCTATGACCTGGAAACAAGCCTTTACTTCCTCTATAGGAAAGAAATTGGTAATGGGATTAACCGGAGTTTTTCTAATTAGCTTTTTATTGGTACACGTTGGTTTAAATGCCTGTATCTGGGCAAACGACAATGGAGAAATGTTCAATAAGGGAGCACACTTCATGGGTAATACCGTAGTGGTACGCATCATGGAAATTGGCCTCTTTGCCGGTATCATTCTTCACATTGTACAAGGCTACATGCTTACTGCTTCAAACAACAGTAAAAGAAAAGTAGGCTATGCGCAGGACTATGGCAACAAAGGCAGCAAATGGTATAGCCGTAGTATGGGACTGTTAGGAACGCTTATCCTCCTCTTCCTTATCATGCACGTTTATCATTTCTGGGCGCCTTCCCGTCTTGGTGGTGTTGCCGGTGTAAAAGAGCTTGAAGCGGTTGAATATGGTACTGGTTTTCATACCCACAACCTTTACCTCGAAATGTTGAATGTATTCCAGGATCCGCTTGTGGTGATAGTATACGTTATTGGTGTTATCTCTCTTTGTTACCATCTCCTGCATGGTTTTCATTCTGCGTTCAGAACATTGGGAGTCCATAACAAACGCTACGCAAAAATGCTTCGCAACTTTGGCTATGGTTATGCCATCATCGTATGCCTTGCCTTTGCAATGATGCCTGTAAGTATGTATTTAGGCTGGGTAAAATAAACTGCTTTAACAACAAACAATATCAAACTGGTAATATGCTCGATGCAAAAATTCCTTCAGGAGCCCTGGACCAGAAATGGAGCAAATACAAAAGCACTTGTAAGCTGGTAAACCCTGCCAACAAGCGTAAATTGGAAGTAATCGTAATCGGTACCGGTCTTGCCGGGGCCTCCGCTGCTGCTACTCTTGGCGAACTGGGTTACAAGGTGAAAGCTTTTTGTTTCCAGGACTCTCCAAGGCGGGCTCACTCAATAGCTGCCCAGGGAGGTATCAATGCTGCCAAAAACTATCAGAACGACGGTGATTCTGTTTACCGTTTGTTTTACGATACTATCAAGGGTGGTGACTACCGTGCACGCGAAGGCAACGTACACCGCCTAGCTGAAGTAAGTGCAAACATCATTGATCAGTGCGTAGCGCAGGGTGTTCCTTTTGCCCGTGAGTATGGTGGTTTGCTAAGCAACCGCTCATTTGGTGGCACACAGGTACAACGTACATTTTATGCTGCAGGCCAAACAGGGCAGCAGTTGTTAATAGGCGCTTACCAGGCACTCGAGAGGCAGGTAGCATTGGGTACAGTTAAAATGTACAGCCGCCACGAAATGCTGGACGTGGTGATGATTGACGGTGTATGCCGCGGTATCATTGCCCGCGACCTGGTAACAGGTAAATTGGAAAGACATTTCGGTCATGCTGTCTTATTATGTTCAGGCGGATACGGTAATGTCTTCTACCTGTCAACAAATGCTATGGGTAGTAATGTAACGGCTGCTTGGAAAGCTCACCGTAAGGGCGCTTTCTTTGGTAACCCCTGCATGACGCAGATTCACCCTACCTGTATCCCTGTTTCAGGCGATCATCAGAGTAAGCTCACCCTTATGAGTGAGAGCTTGCGTAACGATGGGCGTATATGGGTACCGAAAAAGCAAAACGATACAAGGAAGGCAAGCGAAATACCGGAAGATGAGCGTGACTATTACCTTGAAAGAAGATATCCTGCTTTCGGTAACCTTGTTCCGAGAGACGTAGCATCAAGAGCAGCAAAAGAGCGTTGTGATGCTGGTTATGGTGTAGGTTCTTCCAGGCAGGCCGTTTACCTTGATTACGCTGCAGCTATTGAACGCTATAGCCGCATTGAATGTAGTAAGCTTGGCCTTGAAAACGCCTCTATGCAAGATATAATTCACCATGGTAAACTTGTGGTGAAAGAGAAATACGGTAACCTTTTCGATATGTATGAAAAGATCACCGGCGAAAATCCTTACGAGGTACCCATGCGTATCTACCCGGCGGTACACTACACCATGGGAGGCATCTGGGTTGACTATGAGTTACAAACTACAGTACCCGGATTGTATGCTTTGGGTGAAGCTAACTTCAGCGACCATGGCGCAAACAGGCTGGGAGCTTCTGCGTTGATGCAGGGTCTTGCTGATGGTTATTTTGTTATTCCATACACGCTGGGTAACAACCTAGCTGACGATATCAGAACAAATGCTATCCCTACTTCCCATCCCGCATTTGAAGCAGCAGAAAAAGAAGTGGCAGATCGCATCAACAAGCTCATGAGCATCAAAGGCACAGAGAGTGTTGAAAGCTTCCATAAGCGCCTTGGTAAGATCATGTGGGACAAATGCGGTATGGCGCGTAACGCCAAAGGACTGCAGGAAGCCATTGCTGAAATTCGTGCACTCCGCGAAGAATTCTGGAAAAACGTTCGCATCCCTGGCGCTGTCAATGAATTCAACCCTGAGTTGGATAAAGCCAACCGCGTTGCAGACTTTATGGAGTTGGGCGAACTGATGTGTAAAGATGCTCTTAACCGGGAAGAAAGCTGCGGAGGCCACTTCAGAGAAGAGTATCAAACAGAAGACGGCGAAGCTTTGCGTAATGACGATGGATTCATGTACGTAGCAGCATGGGAATACAAAGAAGGCAATAACTCGGTAATGCACAAGGAAACGCTTAACTACGAAGTGGTGAAACCAAGTGCAAGAAGCTATAAATAATTAATACCCTTTCAACCTATATTGGAATGGAACACTACAATATGAATCTGACCTTAAAGGTCTGGAGACAGAAAAACAAAGACGACAGGGGAGGTTTTGAAACCTACAAGGTGGCTGATATTTCCTCCGAAATGTCTTTCCTCGAAATGTTTGACGTTCTCAACGAACAGTTGATAAGGGAGAACAAGGAACCCATTGCTTTCGACCACGACTGTCGCGAAGGTATATGCGGAGCCTGCTCTATGCATATCAATGGTAAACCGCACGGCCCCTGGCAGGGAACTACTACCTGTCAACTCCACATGCGCGCTTTCAAAGATGGCGATACAGTGGTTGTAGAACCCTGGAGAGCAAATGCTTTCCCTGTTATCAAAGATTTAGTAACTGACAGGACAGCCCTCGACAGGATGATTGCTGCAGGCGGCTACATTTCAGTTAATACCGGTAATGCGGTGGATGGTAATTCGCTACCTATTGAAAAGGACAAAGCAGATACGGCTTTTGCTGCTGCAGCGTGTATTGGCTGCGGCGCCTGTGTCGCAGCATGTAAAAATGCTTCTGCTCTGCTATTTGTTTCTGCCAAGGTTTCTCATCTTGCTTTATTGCCACAGGGTGATCCTGAAAGAAAGACCCGTGTAGTAAACATGATAGCACAAATGGACAAAGAAGGTTTTGGCTCCTGCACTTTCACACAAGCCTGCGAAGCGGCATGCCCTAAGGAAATATCTGTAAACAACATTGCAAGGCTTAACAAAGAATACATGGCAGCAGCGTTTACCGCTGATGAAAGCAACGAGAGCTAAGCCCTGGAAAACGAACCTAAACAGAAGATAGCCGCGTTTTGCGTTAAATAATAAAAGTCGAAAGCCGCAGTAATGCGGCTTTTTTTGTTTAATACTTCACCTCTGGTGCCACCATGTAGCACTGTTGTCATAATCTATTTACCGATTCTTGGCCGCGCCGGAACCGTCTTGTTAATAAAAACCTAATCACTTAGTTTAAGCCAACCAGTTGGTTACTGATGCCGTTTTTAGGCGGTATGAGACACACTAAATGCTTTATGCTTGCAACAACCATTATACTGTTTGCTGCCTGCACCAAAAAAAACGATACTGCTACCCCTTCCATGGAGGCTAACCATAAGCAGGATATCCTGTTGAAGTCAGTCACTATCGAAAAGATGCCTGCCCCTTATTACAGTTTTTCTTACGCAGTAGACAGTTGCATACAAACTATTCAGGTTTCAAATGGGTTCAATAATTACAGCGTAGCGTACAAGGACAAGAAGGTACTGAAGATGACCAACGATATCGCGGTTAACAAAGACACCCTGCAGTATTTATACGTAGGTAATAAAATAGCTGGCATCAACGTAACGGATCAATTGGGACAGCTATACCTTACCGGCCAGTTAGCTTATGACGAGCGTGGCAGGCTTAAACAGCTGCAATGGTTCAATACACTACAGGATCGTTATATACGGGGACTTTACTTCAAGTACGATGGCAATGATAACATGATCGAAATGCGTGAGCTGAAGCAAAATCCTGCCACCCTGGAGCTGGAGCCAACGTTTACCTATGGATATAGTGACTTCGACGATAAAGAAAACGTTGATGCCTTTCACATACTCAACGAACAATTTGCCCACTTTACGTTTCTGCCTGGCGTTAAATTACAGAAAAACAACCCGCGCACTATTACGATGAAAGGTGCCATAAACGATTACTTGTTAACCTGCGAATACATTTATAGCAATCGTCTCCCGCTTGAAAAGAAAACAACCATGAAACAAACGCGTGGCGGGCAAAGTGGTATGCAAATAACAACGAAGACTAGTTACGAGTACTTCTAATTCCCGGAAAAAGCTGCGCCTTATGCGATGTTGTTCCTGCGTAGCCTGTGTAATTCACTTTCCCGTAAAAGATATCTTTACTAAAACACAATGGAACTGTGAGTCAGGAATGAGTCAATCACGCGGCTACGTGACAATGTTCTGCTCATCATAGAGATTATGCCTTCGAAAAGTATCACTGTCTAAGCATAACCGCCATTAAATTGATTAGATTGCTGGCTTGATGTTTATCCAGCTGTCCAACTCCCGGATGGAGATTTTACAGAAGGATTTATCAGGTAAAACTTTATGGGCGTAGAAGCTTTCGTTGTTTTCTTAGTTATCCTTATAGGTGGGGTACTTGCAGTGCGCCTCCGTAAACTCACGGTTGCGGGAGGTATCACAGGCGCCGTAATAGCTCTTGCACTTTTCTTCGGCACAGGTCTGCCTGGAATTGTCTACATGTCTGCTTTCTTTGTTATGGCCGTTGTTGCCACGGGTTTCAAACAGCACGCGAAACTGCAGATGGGAGCAGCTGAACCCAACAGGGGTATGCGGGATGCATGGCAGGTACTCGCCAATGCGGGTGTGCCCTGTATACTCGCTCTTATTAGTTTGGTTACGCACGCACACCATTATCTACATGAAATAATGATTGCAGCTGCTTTTGCGTCTGCTGCTGCTGATACATTATCGTCCGAGCTAGGGACGCTCTATGGAAGTCGGTTTGTTGATGTAATATCTTTTAAGAGAGGCAAACGTGGAGACAATGGCATTATTAGTCTCGAAGGAACAATTATAGGCGGATTAGCCGCCGGAGTGATTGGACTCATTCACTTTCTTTTCAAAGCTGATGCGGTGGCTGTATTTGTGATAACGGCTGCAGGAATCTTGGGCAACTACGCTGATTCGTTGCTAGGTGCAACCCTCGAGAGGAAAGGTGTATTGGGAAATAACAGCGTCAACCTTTTCAATACGCTCATCGCCGCCTTCGTGGGCGCTTTCCTTTACAATGTCTTTAACTGACTCATTAATCATTGACTATTGACTATTCACGATTGCCCCACTTCCTCTCCCTACAAATACCTATCCCCCATATTCCGCTTTACCTCGGCAATGTATTCCTTAATCTCCTGTTCCTTTTCTTTCTTGCAAATAAGCAGCACATCGTCGGTGTCTACCACTATAAAGTCTTCAAGCCCTTGTAATACCAATAGCTTTTGATCGGGAACCGATACAATACATTTTACAGCATCAATCACTACTACATGACTGCCGGCCACGGCATTACCCAGGTAGTCCTTTTCGAGGTTCTCATAAGCGCTGTTCCATGTACCAAGGTCGCTCCATCCAAACGATGAAGGAATAACGTAAACATTAGGTGCCTTTTCCATGATGGCATAATCAATGGAAATATTGGTGCAAAGAGGGTAGATGCGTTCAATAGCTTCTTTCTCCTGTTCCGAGTTGAAAAGTTCCTTCTCGGCAGCAAACACTTCAAACATCTCAGGAACGAATTGCTCAAAGGCTTCCAATACGTTTTGCACCTTCCAGGTAAAGATGCCGGCATTCCAGAGAAAGTCTCCGCTTTCAAGGAAGCTCTTTGCAATTTCCAAGGTCGGCTTTTCAGTAAAGGTTTTTACTTTATAAATGTTGTCGGCCACACTCAATGCTTCATGCTGTATATACCCATACCCTGTGTTAGGATATGTTGGTTGAATACCGAGCGTCACAAAAGCTTTCATGTGCTCTGCAAAACCAAGCGCTTTCAGCGCCACTTCCTGGAAAGCCTGTTCTTCAAGCACTATATGATCGCTTGGCGAAACAATAAGGCAGGCGTTTGGATCTTTAGCTGCCAGCTTAAACGAAATATAGGCTACGCAGGGGGCTGTATTTTTCCTGCTTGGTTCACAAAGTATATTCTCCTCGTCTAGTTCCGGCAGTTGGTCTTTTACGATTGATGCATACTCGTTGGAGGTTACAACGTAGATATTTTCTTTTGGAATAAAGGCTGTAAACCGTTTATAGGTACTCTGTATTAAAGTCTTTCCTGTGTTTAGTATGTCCAGGAACTGCTTCGGGTAAGCGGTACGGCTCTTTGGCCAAAACCGGCTTCCGATGCCTCCCGCCATTATAGCAACGTAATAGTTTTTGTTCATTGGGTGTGCTGGTCGTTAAAATATTCCTTCCCTGATAAGGTCGTGCAAATGTAGCATTCCGAGGTACTTATTAGCTTCATCTGCTATTACTAACTGACTAATATCATTTGCTTTTAAAAGCTCGAAAGCCTCAACCGCAAGCATTTCCGGCAAAGCTGTTTTTGGATTGGCAGAGCAAATGTCCTTTGCTTTTATCGTATTAAGGTCGTCGCCGTTCTCAAGCAATCGCCTGATGTCACCGTCTGTGATGATTCCTGCAACGCTGTTATCTGTGTCGGTAACAACGGTCGCGCCCAACCGTCCCTTTGAAATGGAAATGATAGCTTCCTTCAGGCTCGTTTCAGCAGTTACAGAAGGTTTCTCATTGTTCACATACACATTGCTCACTTTCAGGAACAGTCGTTTACCCAAATTGCCACCTGGATGGTATTTCGCAAAATCCTTACCTGTAAACCCGCTAACAGTCATAAGGCTTACCGCAAGTACATCTCCCATCACCATTTGTGCAGTGGTGCTCGAAGTGGGAGCAAGGTTATTAGGGCAAGCCTCCGTTTCTACAGTTGTATTAATGATGTAGTCCGCCTGCTTTGCCAGGAATGAATTGATGTTGCCCACCATTGCAACCACCTTGTTTCCAAACGTTTTTACAAGGGGAACTAATACTTTTATTTCAGGGCTTTCACCGCTTTTGCTGATAACAATTACTACATCATTCTGTTGAATCATGCCCAGGTCTCCATGGATAGCATCGGCTGCATGCATAAATAAAGACGGCGTACCAGTAGAATTAAGTGTAGCCACTATTTTTTGCCCTACGACAGCGCTTTTACCAATACCACTTACCACAACACGTCCGTTACAGTTGTGTATTAACGCAACAACACTGTTG
>JAEZDR010000143.1 GCA_023433265.1 Bacteroidota bacterium
AGATATTCTTGATGGAGAAGTTATTGAACGAAACACCGAGTGTTCCCGTGAGGCCTATACCACCACCAAAACCGGCACTAAGTTCCAACTGATCTGATGATCTTTCTTCAACGGTATAGTTGATATCTACGGTACCATCGTCAGGATTTGGAACCGGGCTGATTCCTATTTTCTCCTGGTTAAAGAAACCGAGGTTTGCAATCTCACGTTGAGAACGGATGAGGTCGGTACGGCTGAATTTCTCGCCCGGAATAGTCCTCAGTTCTCGACGGATGACGTGTTCTTTTGTACGGTCGTTGCCGCTGATGCGAACATTTTTAATGGTGGCCTGCGGACCTTCTACAATCCTTATTTCAAAATCGATCGTGTCATTATATACGGCGGTTTCCACAGGATCTGTACGGAAAAAGAGGTAACCATCGTCCATGTAAATACCGCTTATATCGCCACCTTCCGGAGAAAGTGTTTTCCCTAGTTTTTTGTTCAGCAAGTCCAGGTTGTATATGTCGCCTTTCTTGATACCTAGAATTAGTGACAACAAAGAATCTGAGTACTTGGTGTTGCCTCTCCAAACAATATCGCCGAAATAATAACGGGAACCTTCATTCAGCTTAATGTCAATATTCATCCGGCTGCGGCCCCTGTCAACAAAGTATTGTGTGTCCTTCACCAATTCAGCATCGCGGTAGCCCACTGAATTATAGAACTCAATTAGCTTTTCACGATCTTCAGTGAACTTCTCTTCGTTATATTTTGCTGAGGTTAGGAACTTAATTCTAATGTAAGGATCGAGTACGCGCTTCGTCTTAGTAAAGGAAAGAAACCCTTTGTCTTTCAGATACTCTTTAAATGTATAACGGGATGGGTTACCCAAAGCGCCCTTGTCAGTAGCCGGGAAGAGCGTAAGCCTGCTCATTTCCCTGGTACCTTTCATTTGCTTTTTGAGGTCGAGAGAATTGATTGATTCATTGCCGTAAAAGTTGATCTGGTTGATCTTAACCTTCTCTCCCCTATTAATGTTTACCGTAAGCACAACCGAATTCTGGATAGAAGGATCGGCTGTTTCCGTAAACTGAATGCCCACATTGCGGTAGGCTTTTTCAGCATAATACTTCCTGATCGCGTCTTCTGCAGTTGCTTTTGCCGCTTCGGTAACTACCCTGCCGGGTACAAGGCCCATTTTTACATTCAGATCTTCCTGGTCGCCTTTTTTAATTCCTTTGAATACCACTTTACTAAGCCGGGGCCTTTCTGTTACTGCAATTTCTATATCGATAGTTGAGCCTGAAAGGCGGGTGATATAGATTTCAATGTCACTGAAATAGTTCTGGTTCCAAAGTTTTGTAATGGCCTTACTAAAATTGTCGCCACCCGGAAGTGTAACCTCATCTCCTACACTCAGGCCGGCAATGGACAAAAGGAGGCCTTCGTCAAAGAACTGGTTGCCCGTAACTTTGATAGCATTGATCTTATATTTCTTAGGCGTTCGATTGAAGATGTTGAGTAATTCCGGGTCAATGCTGGGTGTGGTATCTGATGGTACCTGGGCATATAAATTTACGGAGCCCCCAAGTAGCAAGGACAGGAAAAATAATTTGATGACTTTCTGCATTAAATTTTGCGTTTGTGTTGCCCTGGCAAAACCCTTCTCAATAAGCGGTTTACATTTTTATGAAGGCGGCAAATTAAAGGGAATATTTGAAAGTGTTTGTTAAATACAACCTGCTAAAGTGGTAAGTATTAAAAGCTTTATGCATGTACCTGTGCGCTGGTTTTTCCAAAGCGTCGTTCTCTTTTTTGGAAATCGATGATAGCCTCGTAAAGATTGTGTTTCCTGAAGTCGGGCCAACGAGTGTCAGTAAAGTATAGTTCGGCGTAAGCCAGTTGATATAAAAGAAAATTGCTTATCCTGTACTCGCCACTAGTCCTGATCATTAGCTCAGGATCTGGGAAGTGGCTGGTAGAGAGGTAGGTTTGCAGGGTGTCCTGGTTGATGGCTTCGGGCGAGATTAACCCTTCCTTTACGTCCTTAGCAATCAGCTTCACGGCATTTACCAGTTCCCACCGGCTGCTGTAGCTGAGGGCCATGACGAGATTAAGTCCTGTATTTGAGGCGGTTTCGTCGAGGGCTTCCTGCAGCGCTGTTTTTGCATCTGCCGGAAGCATAGCCATATCGCCGATTACGTGCAGCTTGATATTATTTTTATTTAGGGTAGGTACCTCATTCCTGATGGTATCTACCAGGAGTTCCATGAGGCCGGTAACTTCATAGGCGGGGCGGTCCCAGTTTTCGGTGCTGAAAGCGTAAAGTGTAAGGTATTCAACTCCCAGCTCGGCACAGCCTTCTACAATATCACGCACACTCTCCACCCCGTGGAAATGGCCATAGAGCCTATCCTGTCCTTTCTCCTGGGCCCAGCGGCCATTACCATCCATAATGATAGCAATGTGCACCGGAAGCCGGCTCTTGTCTATTATAGGAAGCAGATCGTCCATACGAAGCTTTACTTGCGGCAAAATTAGTGAAACGAACAACTGCAGGGCAGGAAACTTAGTGCGGGTGAACGGTTGGCCCTGTGAACCTTTGTGCCAAACCGGCTCCCCGGCCCGGATAGATGGATTGAAATAATAAGCCTGACGATGATGTAAAAAAATTACAAGGGCCTCTAGGTGCAGGCAACGGCATGAAAAGCAACCATTTCCCTTAAAAACCTGTCTAGTCTTAAGCGGGTAAGCCGATGTTGCAGAAAAACGTTGTCCTAAAATACCGGTACAACAGCAAATGCAGCGTTATAATAGTAAATTTACCGTTGAGGCATTATGAAGCATGTTAAGTTAATTGCTATTCTCCTATTGTTCCTTTCTTTCAAGGGCTTTAGCCAACAGCTTGAGGTTACTTCAAACAATAATCCAATGCAGTTGGCACAGCGTATTGTTGGCAAAGGGGTGACTATATTGAACCCCAAGCTGTCCGGATCTGCGTTTTCTACCGGCTTTTTCAGGGATGACAGCAAAACGCTGGGTATCGACTCAGGCATTGTTCTTACATCCGGGCTGGCAAAAACCGTGGGCAACGAAAAGGGCGTTGACGGAAGTGCCATTGCACCACGTGCCAGCTATACCTTCACTCCTAACAGCGACGGATACGCAGGCGATACTGCCCTGACGTTTTATAGCGGCCGCCAAACCTTCGACGCAACGGTGCTTGAATTCGACTTCATTCCACAAGGAGATTCTATAAACGTTCGCTTCGTGTTTGGCTCCGAAGAATACCAGGGTGTAAATGAGGGCGGCTTCATCTGTACCAATTATAATGATGTGTTCGCATTCCTGGTTGAGGGACCTGGTTTTACTGGCATGCAAAATATTGCTTTAGTGCCTGGAACCAACATTCCCGTTGCAATCAATAGTATCAATAATGGTCAGCCAGGTACCACTGGCCTTGCATTATGCACGGCTATGGGGCCGGGTTCTCCATTTAGCAACTACTACGTTGACAACCGCAACAGCCCCTATATATCCTACAATGGGTTCACGAAAATATTAACTGCAAAGGCTAAGGTGATTCCTTGTTCTACTTATCACATAAGGCTTGCTATTGCGGATGCTTTCGATCATTCTTACGACAGCGGTGTGTTTATTGAAGCAAGCAGCTTCAGCTCTTCTCTCATGACTTTGGCAGAGCAAGGCTCTTTTATTGTAGATGATAAGCCTGTGATTGTGGAGGGTTGTAAGTCGTCCACCCTCAGGATCACGAGGAGCCCAAGTGAAAAAAATGTTCCGGGCACTGCTACACTTAAATATGAGGGCACTGCGTTGAACGGGGTTGATTTCGCAACCCTCCCTACTGTCATCAATTTCGCAGTGAATGAAACGGAAAAGATCATCAGCATTGTTCCTATTTCAGATAACACCGTGGAAGGTGATGAAAAGCTAAAAATCCTTTTGTTTAGCGGAGGTTGTGCTTCAGAACCCAGCGATAGTATCATCTACACTGTGAAGGATAGCATTATCGTTCAAACGCATCTACAACCCATTCTTTGCTCCAGCGAGCCTAAAATTCTGGAAGGTCCTTTTGAAAATGGCTTGCCTAACACTTACCAATGGTCAACAGGGGCCACCACCCAATCTATAAGTGTAACGGCGCCAGGTTTATACAAACTAAATCACAGTTTTACGGGTAACTGTTCAAATACGATATCCTACCAGGTGATTAATGGCGATCCATTGTTTAACGTTCCGGCAAACGTAAGTGCCTGTGATAAAGACACGGTGACGTTTAATGTTTTCAACCAGGGCGCCAGCTATTTATGGAGCAACTCGAGTACAGCTTCCAGTTTAAAAGTAACCACTACAGGCAACTATTGGGTTAAAGTAACAAGCGAAAAGGGTTGCACTAAAACAGCTAATTCGAATGTGCTGTTTAAACCCCTTCCCATTGTGGATATCGGAGAGGATAGGTTCATTTGCCCTTATGAAGATGTTACCTTGCAAACAACTTATCCTAATACCACGTACCAGTGGAGTACGGGAGCTACTACAAATAGTATAAAAGCACAAGTCAAAGGAATGTATTGGGTAAGAGGCAACCTGAATGGTTGTACAGTGAACGATACTGTGCTGGTTCACCATAAAGAAATGCCGCTGCTTGAAGCCGGTCCTAAGAAAGACATCCTTGCAGGTAAGAGTACAACCTTAAGCACACCGGTAAGTTCAAGGAATGCAACCTACCTATGGACACCGAACTTGTACACCGTAGATAACAGCGCAGCAACCACGGTTGCGAGCCCACCGAAAACACAAACTTATTTCCTCGAAGTAACATCGGTAGATGGCTGCAAGGCTAGAGACAGTGTAACGATAATTGTTTGGCCCCCTTTATCTGTTCCCAATGCTTTTAGCCCCAATGGAGATGGCATAAACGACAGGTGGGAAATTGCTACGCTCGGTTCGTTTCAGCAAGCAAGAATAGAAGTTTATAACAGGTATGGAGCCCTGGTTTACAGGTCTGCCGGTTACGACAGGGCTTTTGACGGAACGGTTAATGGCAAGCCTCTGCCTACGGGTGTTTATTATTATATAATAGAGCCGCAAAACGGCGTGCACCATACTATGACGGGCACATTAACCCTTATTCGCTAGTATGAAACTGCCTGTCTATTTTTTACTTCCGTTATTATTGATGGCATCAACTTGGGAAAAACTATTTGATGTGTTACCGGGCAAGTGGACGATGAAGACAAAACAGGGAATAATAACAGAGGAATGGAAGAGAGAGGGTGACAGCAAACTAACGGGAACAACTTATATACAACACGAAGGTAACCTCAGGTTGATTGAAAGACTACAGTTGGAAAGCGACAGCGTCGGCTTGCATTACCGGGCTACTGTGCCACGAGAAAATGGAGACACTACTGTAAGCTTTCATTTCGTGAACAGGGTTGGAAAATATTACACGTTTGAAAACCTTCAACACGACTTCCCCCAGCGCATCATTTACGAGATTGTAACAGCTGATAGTATTCACGCAAGGATAGAAGGAAAGAGCGGGGAAAAATATTTAGCTGAAGATTTCTACTACAAGCGGGTTATTGAATAGCCTTATCAATCGCGGTTTCAAGTGCTTCTATTTTCTCCTTCAGTTCTTCAACCTTCACCATATCGGCACCGCGCCTGTTTTGTTCTGTTGCAAACCATATAAGTGCCATTGATACATAGTCCTGCATGTCTTTACCCGCGAGGTTGGTTTTGAACTCCAGCACTTTGTCGTTCACCAGCTTCACCGTTTTACGCACCAGCTCTTCTTCTGCACGGTTGATGCGTATGCGATAGCTGCGATCGGCAATAACAATATTAACGGGTATTAGATCCATAAAGCTTAGGCGTTTAACAATTCAAGGCATTTATCTATTTCTTTCAGGTAGCCATCAATGCGTTTTTGCAGTTCTACCTTTTCGCCGCTGGCAAGTACAGGAGAAGCAATTGTTTTTGCAGCAAGTTTCCTTTCCAGTTGGGTATTCTTAGCTGCCAGTACCTGCGCATGCTCCCTGGCCTTTGCAAGCTCTGCCTCAAGGGAGACCTTCTGTTTCTGGATGGTTCCGTACGCCTTTATAAGTTGGTGTAATTTGGCATTAACCTGGGCAAGCTTTTCTTCCAGTTGTTCTGTCATGCTTTACGAATTTCTGCGTTCAATTCTTTTTCGAACTGCTGCATCAGCTTTTGCATCATGCTGTCAATCTCTTTATCGGTAAGCGTTTTTTCTTCGTCCTGGAAGGTAAAGTTAAGTGCCACCGATTTCTTGCCTTCGCCCAGCTTAGGATTTTCAAACACATCAAAAAGCCGGGTTTCCCTAAGCTTGTTAAGCCGTGTTGCTGCAACAGCCCGTTCTACCTGCATGTAAGTTATAGCTTTATCTACAACCATTGCTATATCTCTTTCCACGGCCGGGTATCGTGATATTTCGGTATAACGCGTAGTTAATGACCCTGCATGCTTAACCAATGGCAACATCAATAGGTCCACAAAATAAACAGGCTGCCTGATGTCGAACTGACGAAGCCTTGCGGCAGGGACCGCCTGTATGCTACCGAGGTGTTTTTTATCAGCCTTAAACGAAATTGTATGACCATCTTCTTCCGCCTGGAAATTGATTTTCCTAAAGCCCAGCGAATAGAGCAAGGCTTCTACCACACCTTTTACATAATAAAAGTCAACCGGCTTTTGTTTCCCGTTCCAGCTTACAGGTGATGCTGCCCCCGATAAATATATAGCGAGGTGTTCAAACTCATGGTATGCCCCTTCGCGTTGCTCGTAAATTTTGCCTATTTCAAAAAAGGATAGGTTATCGTTTTTACGATTGATGTTGAATGCCACAGCTTCCAGTCCGGTCTCTAACATAGAAGGCCTCATAACATCAAGGTGACTGCTGAGACTGTTCAACATCCTAACAAGACTACCTTGCTGCGTCTCAGGATAATATTTACTGTTTGTGATTGAGTTTGTAAATATTTCCATGAAGCCTTTGCTCTCCAGCCAGGCAGCAATGCGTTCCTTCACAACTTCCTTCGTGGCGAGGGGATTGATAGCCGGCGACATGGTAACCTCTGATGGAACGGCTATGTTGTCGAGGCCGTCTATCCTGATGATTTCTTCTACCACATCTGCAGGTACGCTGACGTCGGTTTTGTGAAAAGGAACCTTTACCACAACACTCTCCTCATCTTCATAAGCAATTTCAAACTTCAGGTTTCTCAATATTTTCTTTATAGCGTCCGCACTGTATTGCTTGCCTGTGAGGCGGTATAAATAAGCGTAGGATAACTTAATCTCTTTCCTCGGTTGAGGTGAGGGATACACATCTATCACATCGCTGCTAACGGCGCCACCTGCTACCTGAACAATCAATGCAGCCGCGCGCTTAAGCACATCCACCGTGGTTGAAATGTCAACGCCTTTCTCAAACCGGATAGCTGCTTCGGTACGCAGTTCATGGTGCAATGATGTCCTTCGCGTATAAATGCTATCAAACCTTGCGCTTTCCAGGAAGATGGCTGTAGTAGTGTCTTTTACGCCACTTCCTATACCCCCGAAAACTCCAGCTATACACATCGGCCCCGTAGCATTGCAGATCATGAGATCTGTCGCAGTCAGCTTTCTTTCCTTGCCATCCAGCGTCGTAAACACAGTATTAGCCGCCAATGTCTTTACCTTAATCTCATTTCCCGTGATGGCGGCTACATCAAAAGCATGCAGGGGCTGACCTGTTTCGTGCAGGATGTAGTTAGTGATGTCTACAATATTATTGATGGGCCGTTGCCCGATTGCTTCTAACCTGTTCTTTAACCAATGCGGCGATTCTTTTACAGTCACTCCCGAAAGAGTAAGGCCCGCATAGCGCTGGCATGCAGCCTGGTTTTCAACCTCCACTGTTACCGGCATACTGGTATCGGCAGGAGGAGCAGGAAAAGCATCAAGCTTTACCTCGTAATCACTATTGTTGTGATGATTGTAATAGGCTACTACGTCTCTTGCAACTCCCAGGTGGCTCATTGCATCCATTCGATTGGGTGTAAGCCCAATTTCAAACACCCAGTCTTCATAAACATTGAAGTAACCTGATGCAGGCATGCCTGCTGTTAAGCTTCCAGGCAGTACCATGATGCCTGCATGGCTTTGGCCGAGGCCGAGTTCGTCTTCGGCGCATATCATGCCGTGGCTTTCCTCGCCCCTTATTTTGGCAACCTTCATGGTGAGAGGCTCGCCCCCGTTAGGATAGATTGTGGTTCCAACCGTAGCAACCGCAACCGTTTGACCAGCCTCAACATTTGGTGCACCGCACACAATGTTCAGTGGTTCAGGCGCGCCCACATCTACCTTTGTGAGGCGTAACTTATCCGCATTAGGGTGTTGTTTCGCCTCCAAAACCTTCCCTATAACCACTCCTTTCAATCCGCCTTTGATTGTTTCAAACTTCTCCAGCGCTTCCACCTCCAATCCTATTGAAGTAAGAATATGCGACAGCGCTTCCGGTTCAAGTTGAAAGGGCAGGTATTCACTCAGCCATTTATAGGAAATCTTCATTTATCTGATTGTGTTTTGCAAATATAGAGCTAAGGGCTGTGGCTTGGAAAAGCACGCGCAAATGCAATAAAAAAAGAGGCTGCTCTATAAGAACAGCCTCCTGATTATTCTATGAGTTTCGCAACTATCCTAATGCAACCCTCTTAAATGCTGTAACTTTCAAATCCTTATCTGAATTCTTCAAATACTGCTCAACGGTTTGTCCGCCATCTTTTACGAAAGGCTGCGCCATCAAGGTATTCTCTTTAAAGAAAGCATTCAGCTTGCCTTCAGCAATTTTCGAAATCATGTCATCGCTCTTACCTGCCATCTTAGGATCAGCTTTCATTGTGTCAACAACGATATTTCTTTCTCTTTCGATAGTTTCAGCAGGTACGCTATCAGCATCTACTGCCAGCGGGTTCATTGCTGCAATCTGCATTGCTACATCTTTACCGGCTTCAGCAGACTCTTTTGATAAACCTACCAATACGCCCATCCTGTAAGCGCCATGGATATAAGAAGCAACGTAAGGAGCTTCGATTCTTTCAAAACGTGCAATACCAATTTTTTCACCGATAGACGCAAGTTTATCGTTGATGAGGTCCGCTACTTTAGCACCATTCACTGTCGCGTTATTAAGCTCGTCAACGTTTTTTACGTCGTTAGCCACAGCAGCGTCAGCAATGCCTTGCGCGAAAGCCACGAAATCAGCATTCTTCGATACGAAGTCAGTTTCGCATGCAACCGTAACAATGAAACCCACTTTATGGTCTGCGCTTGTTTTAGCAATCACAACACCTTCCTTAGCTTCACGATCGCTTCTTTTTGCTGCTACTTTCTGGCCTTGCTTACGCAACCAGTCGATAGCGGCTTCAAAGTCACCATTTGTTTCAGTAAGTGCTTTACGGCAATCCATCATGCCGGCGCCTGTTGCCTGGCGCAGTTTATTAATATCCTGGGCGGAGATTTGTACAGTACTCATTAGTCTTTTTAATTTAATGCCTTAACAAAATAGCTTGAAAACACGGGGGTTGTCGAAGTATTATCTTCTTGGACCACCCGGCGCGCCACCACCCTGAGGCCTGCGGCTAGCTCCACCTGGCACACGACGCTTTGGCGCGCCTGCTGCACCGGCAGTTGTTCCTGTACGGGCACCACCGCGGCCACCACGGCCAGCTTCAGCTTCTGCTTCAGCCAATAAACGTTGTGCTTTCCTTTCAGCTTCATTGTCGCTGTCTTCAACATCATCTTCTTTAGCAGCTTGTCTTTCAGCAAGACCTTCAGCTATTGCAGCAGTGATGTAGTTAGTGATGATAGCAATTGATTTTGTTGCATCATCATTGGCAGGAATGGAGAAGTCAACTTTGTTAGGATCGCAGTTCGTATCAACCATACCGAAAGTAGTGATGCCAAGACGCTTAGCTTCAGCCAGTGCAATGTGCTCGTGGCCAATGTCTACAATAAACAAAGCAGCCGGAAGACGACCAAGCTGAGCGATACCGCCCAATACTTTTTCCATCTTTTCCCTGTCGCGGCTAAGTGTAAGACGCTCTTTCTTTGTAAGGCTTTCTGCTACGCCTTCACCAAGCATTTTTTCGATGCTCTGCATCTTCTTCACGCTCTTACGAACAGTGTTGAAGTTGGTAAGCATACCACCTAACCAGCGTTCAGTGGCAAAAGGCATGTTTACACGCTTAGCACATTCGGTAACGATTTCTTTCGCCTGCTTTTTTGTAGCAACGAACATGATTTTCTTACCGCTTTTAGCTATTTGTTTCATTGCAGCAGCAGCTTCCTGCAGACCGTCAACAGTTTTATTGAGATCTATGATATGAATACCTTTCTTCTCGGCGAAGATGTAAGGCAACATTTTAGGATTCCACTTCTTTTTGAGGTGACCAAAGTGTACACCTGCTTCTAGCAATTGGTGCTGTAAAGAAGGAGTTTGTTCCATGTTTGATTGATTGTAATGTTCTTTAAATATTGTTTGAACAGCTGCAAGGCATTAACGCTTGCTGAACTGGAAGCTCTTACGTGCTTTTTTGTGACCGAATTTCTTACGCTCTACGCTTCTTGGATCGCGTTTGAGGTAACCACCTGCTTTAAGTGTTGGCCTTAGCTCAGGATTCACTTCCAGTAAAGCCCTTGCTATACCGAGCTTAGTAGCTTCAGCTTGTCCTTTTAAACCACCACCGGCAGCATTTACTACAACATCAAACTTTCCGAGGGTTTCGCTTGCCTTTAAAGGAGCTTCCACTTGGTTTTGCAGATATACTAATGGGAAGTATTCTTTATAATCTTTATCGTTGATAGTTATTTTACCATCGCCTTTGCTTATAAACACGCGTGTTACAGCTTCTTTACGGCGACCAACTGCATTTTTTTGCTTTTCCATTTATGTGTTTGGAATTTGGGATTTGTAATTTGTGTGCTTAGAACTTAAGTTCCTTTGGTTGCTGTGCGAAATGAGGATGCTGGTCGCCGGCATACACAAATAATTTCTTAATCATTTTGCGGCCAAGGCGGTTTTTAGGAAGCATGCCTTTGATGGCTCTTTCCAGGATAACCTCAGGACGGCGCCTGATGAGGTCCTTAGCTGCTTCTTCTTTTTTACCACCAGGATAACCTGAATAGTTGATGTACATCTTGTCTTCGAACTTGTTACCAGTGAATTTTACTTTGTCAGCATTGGTAATAATTACGAAGTCGCCGCAATCAACGTGCGGAGTGTAGTAAGCTTTGTTCTTACCGCGAAGAATGGCCGCGATACGTGAACTCATACGACCAACGGTTTGATTAGTACCGTCAACAACGTACCAGTTGCGTTGCACGGTAGCCGCATTCGCATGTTTTGTTGTGAAATGTAATTTGCTCATTTTAAATTGTTTTTCCGGCGCTA
>JAEZDR010000147.1 GCA_023433265.1 Bacteroidota bacterium
TTAGGAGCAAAACAAGAGCTTGATAATGTTCGATATTTCATGAATGATTTAAGGCTTTGCCCCGATGGGGCAACGGTTCTCGTGGTGATTCATTTGCTACCGACCTTTCTCCCCTACAGGGCGATGAGAGCGGCCAATAAGTCGAAGTTGTAAAAATGCGCCTAAACTGGGGTAAAGGTATTCTCGCGGTGATTTGTTTGCCACCTAGCCTTCATCCTACAAGGCGGGAAAGAACAAGCCAACAATTGGGTACCTGCCCCATCCGGGCAACAGGTCGGTAGAGGAAACACACAATTGCGCTATTGCCCCATCAGGGCAACAGGTCGGTAGCATTCAGCGAACAATGAAACATTGCTCCCTTAGGAGCAAAACAAGAGCTTGATAATGTTCGATATTTCATGAATGATTTAAGGCTTTGCCCCGATGGGGCAACGGTTCTCGTGGTGATTCATTTGCTACCGACCTTTCGCCCCTACAGGGCGGTAATAGATACACGCTGTTTTCGATAGGGCTATTGAGATGCCGCCCCTACAGGCCTTGTTGGATGTACGCTGTTGATTGGGTTATTGAGATGTCGCCTTTGCGGGGCGTTTATAGACGGGACATTGTTCCTTTATCTCTTTCCACAAAAAAACCGCCTCATGGAGGCGGCTTGGATCTTTTGTATTGTAGGGGCTTTCTCTTCCCGAATTACTTAGCGAATAGATCTATTATCTGCACCAGCTTTTCCCTCAAATCTTTCCTGTGCACAATGAAATCTAAAAACCCATGCTCCAGCAAAAACTCGCTACGCTGGAAGCCCGGTGGTAGGTCTTTCTTTATCGTTTCCTTTATCACCCTTGGCCCTGCAAATCCGATCAACGCCCCCGGTTCTGCTATGTTTATATCGCCCAGCATCCCAAAGCTTGCAGATATGCCACCAAATGTGGGATCTGTAAGCATGGATATATAGGGCAACCCCGCATCACTCAGTTGCGACAGCTTGCCGCTCGTCTTTGCCAACTGCATCAGGCTAAAAGCACTTTCCATCATCCTCGCACCACCGCTCTTGCTAATCACCATGTAGGGAAGCTTATGTTCAATGCAATAATCTACCGCCCTCGAAAACTTTTCTCCCATTACACTCCCCAGCGATCCTCCTATGAACTCAAAGTCCATACAGGCAATCACTATTTCCCTTCCATCAATCGTCCCCGTTGCCACAGCCATGGAATCTTTCAGGTCGGTCTTAGCATGTATTTCGTCCAATCTCTTTTTGTAAGGCTTTAGGTCGGTAAAACCCAGGAAATCCTTACTGCGGATATTGCAGAACAGCTCGCTATACTCCTTGCCATCAAATAAAAAGTCATAATACTCCTCGCTCCCAATACGATGATGGTAATTACACTTGGGGCATACATACACGTTGTCCCTCAGGTCGCCTGTAGTCTGTATATAGTTACACTCAGGGCATTTATTCCATAGCCCTTCCGGTGTTTCTTTCTTTTCCGACGTAGAAGTAAGAATTCCCTTTTTAATTCGCCTGAACCATCTCTGTTTCACTTCTTCTTCTCCGGCGGGTTGTTCGCCCGCAAGGTTAGAATCGAAGTCTTCTTCTTTCTCTCTTTTCATGTTATTGCTTCAAAAATGGGGAATTGAAGATAGTATATTTTATCTCAGCTCATCTCTATACCCCGCAGATCGGGGTATGGGCAATAAAAGAAACCTGCGATTTCGGCGCAGGTTTCTTAGGTTATAATTTTAAGCTACGGTAATCGAGTCATCAAGATAAACGTCCTGTGTGGTATGCAACAGGCGAATACCTTCAGCCATTGGCTTTTGGAACGCTTTACGGCCAAGAATCAATCCCATACCACCGGCTCTTTTATTAATTACTGCGGTATATACGGCTTCCTGTAAATCAGACGCCCCTTTACTTTCTCCACCTGAGTTGATCAATCCTACTCTGCCATTATAGCAGTTCAATACCTGGTAGCGGCAAAGATCAATTGGATGGTCTGATGTTAGTTTGTCATATACCAATTGCGATGTCTTGCCGTGCTTGGTAGCAAGGTAACCACCGTTGTTCGTTGGTAATTTCTGTTTGATGATGTCTGCCTGCAGCGTAACACCCAGGTGGTTTGCCTGACCTGTAAGGTCTGCTGATGCATGGTAGTCAACACCATCCACTTTAAACGAGTTGTTTCTTGTGTAGCACCACAAAATGGTACACATTCCCAGTTCATGAGCGTATTCAAAAGCTTCCGCTACTTCCTTCAACTGCCTTGCACTTTCTGCGCTACCCCAGTAAATGGTAGCACCAACAGCTACGGCACCCATGTTCCATGCGCTTTTAATAGTACCAAACATGGTTTGATCAAAGCGGTTAGGCATGCTCAGGAACTCGTTATGGTTTATCTTAACGATAAACGGAATCTTATGCGCGTATTTACGGCTCATCATTCCCAGTACACCATAGGTAGAGGCAACACCGTTACAGCCGCCTTCAATAGCTAGCTTAACAATGTTCTCAGGATCAAAATAAATAGGGTTTGGCGCAAAAGCCGATCCGCCGCTATGCTCTATACCCTGGTCAACAGGAAAAATGCTGCAGTGGCCTGTGTTTGCAAGCCTTCCGTGGCCCAGCAACGTTTGAAGGCTGCGAAGCACCTGGTTATTTCTATTGCTGTTTATCCATTGTTCATCAACATGGTTAGGAGAGGGCAGGTTCAGTTGGTTCTTATCAATGGTTTTACACTCGTGGTTCAACAGGTATTCTGCCTTGTCGGCCAACAGTTCAGTAATTCTAGAATTTGCCATAAATAATTTGGTTTTTAATTAGCCTGCGCAGTATCCTTCCCGGTGAGCAAAAGAATAAACCGGCGCCTAAAAGTGCCGCAAATATAGTATGAAAACTAGTTTTAGCATTGCGGCGCACCGCAGTAGAAAGATGGGTGTAGTTGCAACGCAATCTCTCACCTACAAAACAAATAGATTTTAATTCGCTTATTCATGTAAATGTTTTTTAGTTAAATACTATTTGGTTTAATTTCACCGCTAAATTGTATTTATGAGAAAATTGTACCTATCTATCTGTATGTTGGCGGGCATTGCTACAGCTAACGCACAGGTTTCAAGCCTTATTGAAGGTTTTGAGTCAGTGACGCAAAATAGCCCAACCCCTGTAGCAGGATGGTCTGCCCAAAACTTGTCAAGCCCGGTGGGTTCTACCGGCTGGCTTTCGGGTCCCGGCACATCTACTTCTTTGCCAGCTCCGCATGGTGGAGCAGCCTACATTGCTGCTAACTATAATAATACTGCTGGCGCGGGAACTATTAGTAACTGGTTATTTACGCCCATTTTGAATCTTCAAAATGGTGGTGTTGTTAAGTTTTGGAGCCGAATACCTACAGGAGGCGGACAATACCCTGATCGTCTTGAAGTAAGACTTAATACAACCAATACCGGCACAAACGTAGGTGCTTCTGCTACTTCCGTAGGCGATTTCACTACCGTGCTGGTAGAAATCAATCCGACCTTGTCAAACACAGGATATCCAGAAACCTGGACTGAGTATACCGTTACTCTTTCTGGAATAACAACTCCAACTCAAGGCAGGGTAGCCTTCCGCTATTTCGTAACTGACGGCGGCCCTTCTGGAAATAATTCAAATTACATTGCAATTGACGACTTCTCTTACGAAGCAGTTCCAACTCCTCCTCCGCCATGTGCTCAAATAGTAGCTCCGGCCAATGGGGCAACTGGCATAGACCCCTATCCAACAATCAAGCTAGATTGGACTGCAGTAGCGGGTGCAACATCTTACGATGTTAAGTTTGGAAATACCAACCCACCAACTACTATTTCAGGTAACGTGCCTAACGACTCTGCCTTTATCAGCAACCAGGCTTATGGAACTACATACTATTGGACTGTAGCTCCTCGTAATGCTGGTGGCGCAGCTACAGGTTGCCCTGTTTGGTCATTCACTACCATGGCGGCCCCTGCACCTCCCGCTAATGATAGCTGTGGTACACCATTACCATTAATGGATGTTCCGCAAACCGGAAACACTGTTGGTGCCACCCAAAGTATGTATGCTACTACTTGCGTTCAGGCAGGAGATGCTGGTACTTCAGACGATGATGTATGGTATTCATTCACTGCCATCAACAATGGCAACGTAGTGGTTACTGTAGAAGGAACTTACGGTTTGTTTGACGCAGTTGTGGAAGCTTATACGGGTAACAATTGTAGCAATCTAACCAGGATAGGATGTATTGATACGTCACTGGATGGTGGTAGAGAGCAACTTACGATTGCTGCCACTACAGGTGTTACATATCGTATCAGGGTATTTAGCTGGTATTCGCAACTTAACAGGAGAGGTACATTTACCATTGTTGGTTCGGGCAGTGCTCTCCCGGTTGCCCTCAGCAGCTTTACAGGCGAAGCTAAAGCAGGTAAAAACTTCCTGCTCTGGACTACTGCTTCCGAAACCAACAACGCCGGCTTCGAAGTTCAGCGCTCAGTTGACGGAACAGATTTCAGCACTATCGGCAAGGTTAACTCCAAAGCTGAAGGTGGGAACAGCAGTAACCCAATCAACTACAGCTTCACTGACGGTACTCCATTTGCAGGCATGAACTACTACCGCCTTGTACAAACTGATAAAGACGGTAAAACAAACTACTCTTCTGTTATCAGCCTGAAAGGTGCTAAAACAGAAAGGTTGCAGATTGTTAGTGTTTATCCTAACCCTGCAGTTAACGACGTTAGGGTAGTAATGAACGCTCCTGAAGCAGGAAAAGTAACCCTTGCTGTTACTGACCTTAGCGGCCGTATTGTTACTCAGCTCAATAGGCAGGTAGCTACAGGCGACAATAGCATCGATGTTAACGTTGCTTCGCTTGCTGCCGGTACTTATTTCATTAAGGTTATTTGCGACAATGGTTGTGAAACCCTGGTGAAGAAGTTTGTTAAAAACTAAGACCATTTGGGATAGTAAGATA
>JAEZDR010000013.1 GCA_023433265.1 Bacteroidota bacterium
ATGCTACGCAAAAAGCAGGAGTATTTTACCAATATCTTTGGGCGCTTAGCCCCCAATCTTTTCTTGGATGAAAGTAGACGTTTTGATTATCGGACAGGGAATTAGCGGTTCTTTTCTTGCCTGGAACCTGCTGAAACTTGGCGTTAGCGTTGTCGTAATAGATAGACCCGACCCCATGGCAGCGTCCAGGGTAGCGAGCGGGGTGATTAATCCGGTAACCGGCCGTACAGTAGTAGCTACCTGGTTGATAGATGAACTCTTACCTTTT
The DNA here is from genome assembly GCA_023433265.1 of Bacteroidota bacterium. Classification (GTDB taxonomy): domain Bacteria; phylum Bacteroidota; class Bacteroidia; order Chitinophagales; family Chitinophagaceae; genus JAEZDR01. The sequence continues at coordinate 269 of JAEZDR010000013.1, forward strand.
TGCCAGGCTGAATATAGCCAGCTAGGAGACGGGTGGGGTAGGGAAGTTATTAGAGAATTACCGGTTACAGCTTTTGCCCATACAGAACAGATGCAACAAGCCTATGAAAAGAGAATAGCTGAAAGCTACCCTTATGTGCACCCACTGGGGCAGCATGGTTTAGACGCCTTTTTTAACTTTACCGGGGCTTGTTATACAATTTCTCCTGCTTTCCTGGTTGATATACATGCTACCTTACAGATTACCGGTAAGACTATCCGTGAGAAAGGGCAACTCCGTGAGGAAAGCTTCAATTTAGATGAATTAGTCGTTTCAGAAAATAAGGTGGGCTACAAAGATTGCGAGGCCGACAGGGTGGTATTTTGTAACGGCACAGCCACATTCGACTATCCTTTCTGGAAGAACATACCCTATACTTCCAATAAAGGCGAGGCGCTCCTCGTTTCCATCCCCGGTTTATCTGCGAACCAGTTGTATAAGTTTGGGCATTTAACACTCGTGCCCTGGCAGGAGGGCACCTGGTGGGTAGGCTCAAGTTTTGAAAGGGATTTTAAAGATGTTTTTCCTTCCGAAAGTTTCCGCCGTAGCACAGAGAACTGGTTGGGTATGCATTTGAAATTGCCGTTCCAGGTGCTTGATCGCCTTGCCGGTATCCGGCCTTCATCCATAGAGCGAAGGCCTTTTGTGGGCTGGCATCCTGCGCAGGAAAATGTGGGTATATTAAATGGAATGGGTACCAAGGGCTGCAGTCTTGCTCCCTGGTTTGCAGCCCAACTGTCAAACAACATTGTTAACGGCAGACCCATCGATCCATTGGCAGACGTAAGGCGATTCTCGAGGATTATGCTATCAGGTGCTTAATAGCGTTCGTACTTTAAGATAAAGGAGTCCGGGGCAATGCAGCCCGTTCCTGACTTTTCCTCCAACATTTTCCGGCGGTTGAAAGTATACCTCACTTCTGCAGTGCAACCTGCATCGTTTGTATAGGTTGCCAAAGCCCTACGGCGCTTTTGTTTTTTCTTGTCATAACTGTATGTGCCAGTTATATCTGTCCATTCTTCGCCTTCATTTACTGTACTCGTTACCATCTTTGACGGACGGCCGGAGAGATCTGTGTATAAAACGATCGTCCTGATTAATTTTCCTTCTGCAAAATACTTGGTCGATTCTTCTCGTTCATCACTGTATGTATAGCTCACCTGTTTGTCTACCATCCCATTCGTGTCAACCGTAATTTTCATCCATAGTTTTCCATCGGGGTGGTAGAGGTAGTCTGTCCTCGTTTCAGAAGCAATTGCTCCGGAGCCAAAGACAATCGGTTTTACATCAACATAGCTTTCCTCCACCTTCGCCACCTCTGCCCTGATTCTTCCTAAGCTATCATAATGATAAATTGTGTTTAGCACAATGGCCCCACTTCTGTCCTTTTGTTCTGCGTACAGCAATCTCCCTTCCCGGTCAAAATTAAACGTAACTACCGGTGCTTTCGGATCACCGGGCACCTTAGTAATCTTCTTTATCCGGTTTTTCTTAACCATGGCAGCCTCTGGAACAACGTCCCATTGCGCTTGAATAGGGTAAACGATATAGCAAGAGATAAAGATTAAAAGGAATCGCATCAGTTAAAGATATTACAGGAATACATTCATTAGTCATAAAGATCTACTAATAGAATAACGTTCCTCTGGTGATGGATTTTAACCAACAATGTAAAAGCATATTGAGGAATTAAGTTGAATGCAATAGTTGTTCGGCTTAAAAGTTGAGCCTCTCAACAAAACACGCCATCTATGAGCAAGACAAAACACAAAAACACGATTGATACGCAGGCAGAAAACCTGGATAACGAGTTTATAAAAGGCAATGGCTTAATTGGGACTGATCTCATAACCAGCGAACAGGTAGCAGACGACCTTAACTCGACGGCCGAGGATGAAGAAGATGATGTGGATGATGAAGACCTCGACGAAGAAGATGCAGATATGGAGGATGATGAATTAGAGGATGATGACCTGGAGGACGATGAAGTCGCTGACGAGGACGTTGAGCCTGAAGATATTGATGAAGAAGACTTGTTGATTGACGAGGATGACGATGAAGATGACGACGATGTAGCGTAAGGGAACGCATAAAAAAAAGCCGCCTGACAGGCGGCTTTTTTCTTCGGGAATATTCTAGGCAGGCTGCTCTTCGAAAGCTGTTTCTATCGCAGCGCCAATCGCCTGTATGGTAGGAGAGCAACTATTATGGTGGGCCTCCAGCCATACACAATGGTCATTATTCTCTGATTCGTTTCGCATAAGGATTAACTGCTCCTCGTAACATAGAGATTCGGCATTTGGAGCATCGCACTTTAAGTTTAACACCTGGTACTGTACCGGTGTGGTGGTGCTTACCTTTTTTACCTCAGCCTCGTAGTTTCCTGAAGGTAAGTTCAACTCCTCGTCAAATTCCTTTTCAGATATTGTAAACCTTATATTCAGTGTTTGTGATTCCATAACAAATTATTGAATGTTAACAGCTTAATAAAAGACAATTTACATGCCACTGAATGTAGCAGGAGGGGAATGGTATTTGAATTTTACTTATCCTAAATAAGTAATCATGTTACCAATCATACTAATTATAGTCCTTATTCTTGTAGCCTATTATATCATCAGCATGATTCGAGACAAAGAACATGGCAATACTCCCTATAAATAAACCCGCCATCTTAAAGCTCAAGGAGTGTCTTAACAGGGTCTTTTCCTATAAGTAGCTGTTCGGGATTTTCCAACAATTCCTTAACACGTACCAGGAAGCTAACGCTTTCTCGTCCATCAACAATTCTGTGGTCGTAGCTCAAGGCCAGGTACATCATTGGGCGTGCAACAATTTGCCCGTTCATTACCATTGGCCGCTCCTGTATTTTGTGCATGCCAAGGATGGCACTCTGCGGTATGTTAATGATAGGTGTGCTCATTAAACTGCCAAACACGCCACCGTTGGTTATGGTAAAGGTTCCGCCCTGGAGGTCCTCTGTTGTAAGCTTACTGTCTCTTGCTTTTCCGGCAAGCTCCATCACCTTCATTTCAATTTCATGCATGGCAAGGCTTTCCACGTTGCGGATTACGGGTACAGTAAGCCCACGCGGAGTGCTCACTGCGATACTGATGTCGGCATAGTCGTGGTAAACCAGTTCATCTCCGTCTATATATGCGTTTACGGCAGGCCATTCGTTTAACGCAATGGCACAGGCTTTAGCAAAAAAGCTCATAAAGCCCAGCCCTATATTGTATTTCTTTTGAAAAGCTTCTTTGTACTTTTTTCTTATATCCATCACCTCCGTCATGTCCACTTCGTTGAAGGTGGTTAACATGGCTGTGGTGTTCTTTGCTTCTACCAGGCGGCGGCTAATTGTCTTGCGCAGGTTGCTCATTCTTTCTCTGCGTTCATTCCTTCCAAAAAGTTCCTGCCCTTCAAAGGCTTTCTTTCCCGGGCTTGACATGGCCTGCAACACATCCAGCTTCATGATTTTACCTTGTGAACCCGAAGGCTTTATTTGTGCCGGGTCTACCTTTTTATCAGCAATCATGGCAGCCGCAACAGGCGAAGCTTTTACATCATTTGCAATGGAAGTTACGGGGGCAGAGGAAGCCTGCTTTGCTTCTCCGGTCGCGGGCTTGTCCTTAACCGTTTCTGCAGCCACAGCTACGTCTGAATCAATCTTAGCTATCAGTTGTCCTATTTTTAGTGTATCGCCTTCTTTTGCCTGTTGCATCAGCTTGCCAGACTCTTCGGCATTGATTTCAAAAGTTGCCTTTTCGCTTTCAAGTTCAGCGATTACTTCATCACGGTTTACAAGGTCTCCGTCTTTTCTCAGCCACTTTAAAAGGGTTACTTCAGTAATTGATTCACCAATCGTTGGCACTTTCATATCGATAACACCCTTACCCACCGCCTTAGCAGGGGAGTTAGCCTGGGCTGCTGCTGTATTTTCTTTAGGCTGCGATGCGGGGGGCTTTGCCTCTTCCTGCTTTGAGGAAGATGCGGGCTTCGCAGTTTCGTCTACCTGAGCAAGTACAGCTCCTATTGCGAGGCTATCGCCTTCTTTTACTTTCGTTTTCAATATGCCGGCAGCTTCTGCATTCACTTCAAAGGTTGCTTTTTCACTTTCCAATTCTGCAATCACCTCATCTCTCTGTACATAGTCGCCATCTTTTTTCACCCATTTCAATAAGGTTACTTCATTAATTGATTCGCCTACTGTTGGAACTTTAATGTCAATCATAATGCTGCTCTCTATGTTTTGTCTGCTCTTGGTTAATATTGTGCTGTTATATTTTGAAAGCTGTGTCTATTATTTCTCCCTGTTCTTTCGCATGTACCTTTCCAAAGCCGGTAGCCGTAGATGCTGATGGCCGGCGGCTAATGATTCCATAGTTAATTTTCTTCAGGTTCATTTGAAGGAACGATGCGGCTCCCATATTCAGCGGTTCCTCTTGTACCCAAAACCAAACGGCTTTACTGTACTTAACATACAGTGCTTCCAACTGCTTTTGCGGAAGGGGATAGAGTTGTTCTATTCTTATTACTGCTACGTCTTCCCGGTTTTCTTTTTGCTTCCTGTCAAGCAACTCAAAGAATATTTTGCCTGTGCAAAGCATTACCTTTTTGATGGTTCCGGGATCTTTCACCGTGGCGTCATCAATCACTTCGCGGAAGCTGCCCTTAACAAACTCATCTACATGACTATAGCTGGATGCAAGACGAAGGTTAGCCTTGGGAGCAAAATTGATAAGCGGTTTCCTGAATGGCCATTTCAACTGCCTGCGGAGCGCATGGAAGAAGTTGGCGGCTGTAGTAATGTTTGTAACCACAATGTTGTCTTCAGCACACATTTGTAAAAACCGTTCCATCCGGCCGCTGCTGTGTTCAGGTCCCTGTCCTTCATATCCATGTGGCAATAACATCACCAGGCCGTTCATACGGTTCCACTTTTGTTCACCTGCCGTTATAAACTGGTCAATCATAGTTTGGGCACCATTGGCAAAGTCGCCGAACTGTGCTTCCCAAACAACAAGTGCATTGGGGTTAGCCATAGCATAACCATATTCAAACCCTAACACGCCATATTCACTCAATAATGAGTTATAGATCTTGAAGTGCTTCTGATCTGCAGTAAAATGGTTAAGCCTGTTGTAGCGCTTCCCGGTCTTTTCGTCGGAAAGTACGGCATGCCGGTGGCTGAAAGTACCACGCTTTACATCCTGCCCGCTCATCCTTACCATATTGCCTTCCAGCAGGAGGCTGCCATAGGCTAGCAATTCTGCCGTAGCCCAGTCTACCTTTTTTTCTGTATCAAATAACTTCTGTTTGTCTTGCAAAAGTTTTTCAACTTTCTTCAGAGGGGTGAACCCTTCCGGAACTTTCATCAGGCCTGAAAACAAAAGTTTGAAACGGTCCTCATCGATCGCTGTGTTTGGTGAGGAGTGGAAATCTTCTTCTTTCGCTCTCCTTAAACTTCTCCACCATTCTTCGGGCTGTTGATACTTATAAGGAAGCGGGTTTTGTTTTACTTCATCCAGCCGTTCCTGCAAATCGCCCCAAAACTTCTTCTCCATTTCCTTCGCCAACTCCTTAGCTTCAGGTTCACCGTTTTCCAGGAGGTATTGTGTGTAAACCTCGCGCGGGTTCTGATGCTTTTCAATCAGGGAGTAAAGTTGTGGTTGTGTATATTTCGGATCGTCTCCTTCATTATGGCCATGGCGGCGATAACATAGTAAGTCGATAAAAATATCTGAATTGAATTTCTGCCTGTACTCTGTTGCAAGTTGTACAGCTTTCACCATGGCTTCGGGATCGTCTCCGTTTACGTGCAGCACGGGAGCTTGTATCATGGCTGCGATGGAAGTACAATAGTCGGCGCTGCGGGCATCATCAAAGTCGGTAGTGAAGCCTATTTGATTATTTATCACAAGGTGAATGGTACCACCTGTATAGAAACCACGCAAATAAGCCATTTGAACTACTTCATACACCACTCCCTGTCCTGCCATGGAGGCATCGCCGTGGATGAGAATAGGCAACACCTTATCATAATCAGATGCATAGGTTACATCTGCTTTGGCCCGGCAAAAACCAAGCACCACAGGATTAACGGCTTCCAGGTGCGATGGGTTAGGGGCGAGCTTAAGGTGAATGGTTTTTCCACTTGCAGTTTCCACATCGCTACCAAAACCCAGGTGATATTTCACGTCGCCGCTGCCCATCGTCGTATCCGGCATGGAGGCAGCTTCAAACTCACTGAATATTTGCTCATAGGTTTTGCCCAGCACATTCGCCAGCACGTTAAGCCTGCCGCGGTGGGCCATGCCTATCACTACTTCTTCCACGCCGTCGTTCGCCGCGTTGTCTATGATAGCGTCTAAGGCAGGTATCATGGTTTCGCCTCCTTCCAGCGAAAACCTTTTTTGTCCTATGTATTTTGTGTGGAGGAATTTCTCAAAGATTACTCCTTCGTTCAGTTTTTCTAATATCCGGCGGCGCTGTGGAAGAGAAAGGGGCTTTTCCATGCGTTCTTCTGCAGCATGTTCTATCCAGCGGAGACGCTCAAGGTCATTTACATAGGCATACTCAATGCCTACGGACGACGAATAAACCGCTTTCAACCGGGTAAGGATTTCACGCAAAGTCGCTCCTGCCATGTCAAGTAACAGCCCTGCCTGGAACTTTGTTTCCATGTCAGCCTCGCTTAGACCAAAGTTTTCCAGTTCCAGCCTCGGCTTCCTGTCCTTTCTTGGCCTGATGGGGTTGGTTTTTGCAATCAGGTGCGCCTTTTTACGCCATGCTTTGATGAGGCGGTAAACCGAAAGTTCTTTATGGATGTCAACTCCTGAAGCACTGGCTACCTGTTGCACATTTTCAACAGCTACAGGTTGCTTTTCGCCATTTGCTCCGAGCTGGTAAGCAAAGTCGAACCCCTCAAAGAACTTTTTTAAATCAGGATCAACAGATTCCGGGTTCTTAACAAAGTCCTTATATAGATTTTCTATGTAGGCGGGATGAGAATTAGTGATATAGCTAAAGTCCTTCATGCAAGTATATTGAAATAACTGCGCTAGCAGGCTGCAAATATCGGGTATATAAAGAATTTTTACCCAATGTCTTTTAGCCGTATTTGCGCCCCGCTTAGGGAAGCAAAGAGCCGCCCGCGTAGGACGTTCCCCATTGAATTCTGGAGTGACCCTTGGGAATTGCCTCCCGGCGGTATGTGCATCCTTGCTTTTGGCGGTGTACTCTCCGTCACTGGTTATTGCAGACTGTGCCGATGTACCGTAGTGTCCTTACCGATACATAGGAGATACCCTGAAGACATGTTGGGTAACTACCGGATGGTGGGTGAAGTGTATGCGGGTGGATGGTTAAGGGTAGTCGTGTGATAGTCGTGTGATCTTCGTATTATCCTCATTTTATTTTAGTATTATCCGCTTGTGATCTGCGCATGATCTAAGTG
>JAEZDR010000073.1 GCA_023433265.1 Bacteroidota bacterium
TGTCTTGTCCTAGAAAAACTTTACACATTGGGGAGATTTCCTGTGTGACGTTTACAGTTGCTAAGATTTTCCTGTAGGACCTTTACAACCGCTCGTTTTTTCCTGTTTGGGCTTGACAAAGTTGGGAGTTTCCAAACAATTACCGTTGACCACTTTATCCACTAAATGGCTCTCTTCAACTTTTGAAGTATTTCCGTTCGCCATTTGTGGATAAAGCTGCGTATCACCCGTCGGCTCTAACCCACTATTCGGCTTCCTGAACTTACGCGGCCGCTTCTTCCACATCAGTGTCAATGGTTTGTCGGTTTTGTGTGCTTGTTCGGGAGTGAGATTGGAGACACTGGAGTGTGGTCGTATTCGATTGTATGTATCTATGGCGACCGCAACTGCTTTTACTGCTTGAGAGTAGTTAGCAAAGGTTTTATCCAGTCCGAAATTGTGTTTGAGAAGGCCGTTCATCCTTTCAGCAAGCGCATTGTCGTATGGATTGCCGTCTTGTGTCATGCTTATTTTGATTTCCTTTTCTTTTAGGATCGATACATAGGCGTCGCAACAATACTGCACGCCTCGATCTGAGTGATAAATAAGGCGCTTGTCGGTGTTAGCGCTTCTTTGCTTTATCGCCTTTTCCAAGGCTATTATGCAGCCGGCAGCCTTTAGCGTCTGGCTGAGATGATGGCCAACAATTTTTCTTGAGTAGGCATCGGTTATTAGTGATAAATAGCATGGCCGGCTTTAAGACGCAAGTAGGTAATATCACTTACCCACAACTGATCCCTACCGTTGATTTCCAGCCCTTTTGTAAGGTCGGACCAGATATGATAGGGGTGGTGGGAATCGGTAGTAATAACCCATTTACGTCGCTTTTTAATAAGCAGACCGTTGTCACGTAACAGGTCATAAAAACCATCTCTGCCAGGTAAGACGGCTTGTAGAAGTTCATTGGACTTGAAGAGGTTGTGAAGTGTTTTACCTCCCGCACCCTGCATTGTCTGCCTTGTCTTCTTAACTTCCTGGATAATTAACCCGGTTTGAATATCCTCATCAGGATATCGGTTCTGCGCATCGTAAAATGCTTGTCTGCTTTTGCCAAACAATGAGCATAGCTTACCCATCCCCACTTTTGGATGGTGCTCTTTTAAGTATACTACTGTTTGGCGCCAAGCTTTTTTAGGATGTCAAATCCAGCCTCCTTACTGGCGTTTTCATACAACATCTCCAAAGCTGTAATCTTTAGATTAGCCTCCTTTAACTGCCTGGCCAGCTCTAATGCAGACAAGTCTGCAATGTTTTCATCGGCTGGGGAAGCAGCAGTGGCTTCCAGAGTCAAACTATTTTTGCGGTACCACTTAACAATGTATCTAACAGTGTCGGCGGTCATACCGTACTTCTTTCCAACCTTCAAATACCCAAGATGGCTTGTCAAATAATCTCTTGCTACTGCAATCTTTAATGCGGGTTCGTAAAGATGGGGTCCGCCTGCTTTCTTTTTTGTCGTAAAATGTAAAGATTAAACTTGTTTAATAAGACCCCAAATGTGTAAAGTGAATTTAGGAAGTGACAAAATACCGCATGGTTTGCCTGACTTCAGTGAGGACCCGGAAAGAACCCAGAGAGTACCGTTAGTACGTAATGGCGAGTCAGGAGGAATCATAGCAACCAGGCAATGCCTTCGGCATTGTCCCTCACAGGATTACCTATCTCATCATAACGCAATACTATCAGGCTGACAAATAAATTGTAAACACCATAACTTTATTCGACTTCAGAAACACCAAGCCCTGCCTTCAGTAATACCTGAACCTTATGCGATACCTAGTGCAACTGTCACTTTGGTGCAATCAGGCAAGGAAATCGTAAATTAGCAGGGTGGCAAAACGTAGACAAATAGCACTCGATTTTGAAGTGGATAAACTGACCAATTCCGTTGAAAACGTAGTTACCGGTGACAGTTTCCCCACTCAGGTAACACTCATAAATAACGTCGACCTAAAATCAATTACAAAGAAGGCAGGTTGGCAGTTTGACTGGAAGTATGAATTTAAACAACCGGAAAGAGAAGTATATAAGTTGACTATCATAAACAATTTATCGGTTGTGCAAGGACTTCTCAGTGTGGAAGCAAAAGCAGATCATCTGTATATGCACCTGCTTGAAAATGCTCCGTTCAATAAGGGAAAATTGAAAATGTATGCAGGTGTGGCTGGCAACTTGGTGGCGTTTGCTTGCCGTCTTTCATTTCAAAGAGGCTTTGAAGGAAATGTATCCTTCACCTCAAAGACACAGTTGATCACCCACTACTCCAAGACACTAGGGGCTGTTCATGTTGGTGGACGTATTATGATCATTGAAACGTATGCAGCACAGCGCCTGATTGACAAATACTTTAAAAACATTAGCGAATGAAGAAGAAGACAGAATTAGAAGTGGACTTTATTGGCGGAGCAGATCCACTGACAAAGGAAGAGGAAAAACTTGTTAGCGACTTTATCAGTGCCAGAAAGAAAAAGTTGCATTCTAAAGAGCGTACCGCACAACATGGGCATGGCAAAAAAGCGGCTTCAAGAACACATGCTCAACGGTAGATTATTATTCAACTTAATTGCATGCATAAAGCGATTGTAATTCTATTGACAGCTCCTTCGCCAAGCCCTATGACGTTGTAGCAATTGTAAACAAACATTCCGTGACACCGAAACAGACAGAAAGACTTCGCATCAAAATTTCAAACATAAAGCGGACACTTGCTGCCGAAAAACGAAAGTTGGGTGGCTATGATGACAGCCGTGGACTTCGCTACTTGCCAACAAAATATTTTATTCAGCTTCAAGACTATAATGGCGCAATGACTTTTTTGCGTTGGTTTAGTAAAAACTTTCCAGATGACGGCGGCTTTCCCGATTTTTTGTTTGAGTGGACAATTATTCTTATCAAGTGTGGCAAGACAAAGGATGCAGAGAAAAAAGCATTTGAAACTTTTTGCCGAAACACATATCTATTCGACAAATTTTTTGGCAGACCCATAACACCAGTTGACAAGTGGGAAGGTTCAAACCTGGAAGTGCCAGGCTTTACCGACTACTTTAATTACTCAAGTGAACAACCAGAACTTGCCGATTTCAGTGAGTGGCTGGACCACCTCGTTTCGGCAGAAGATTTTAAGAATCGCTGCGAAAAGTTCATTGTTATTCACAAGCGTCTCAGGACAGAGACCGACAAGGAGACAAGACACTACTTAATCATGCAGGCAAGGCAACTGGAAGAAAAGGATTGACGGAACAAAATCCTACCCACATTAACCACGTAGTTCTACAGGGAACGCTTCATCACAAGCTTGACTTTCTACCAACACGTTGCCCTAAAGGTCTCAATGGTTTTGCATCTCCCTCACCACATAGTCACCAAATTAGGAACCCCACCCAACAAAAAAATGCCCCGGTAAACTACCAAGGCATTTATGGTGTTTTTTGAAAATTGCTTTGAAGCAACTTGTAACACCTAACGGTTTTTCTCTCTCACACATCTCCCATCATCACAACCTAATCCTCTCTCACATATCACATCCCACCTGCACAATCACTTACCAATCTCACCTCTCCTATCCAATCCATTCTCACATGATATCCACTCTACACTTTCATTCTCTCTTCTTATTCCTATTTATAAAATACTGTGCCAATTAGCCCCTATTCATCATCTTTCATCATCATCAGGTAGGCCTTGATAAATCCATCCAATTCTCCGTCCATGACAGGACCCACATTACCTACTTCATAATCAGTGCGATGGTCTTTTATCATCTTGTAAGGGTGAAATACGTAGCTCCGTATCTGGCTACCCCACTCTATCTTTTTCTTGTTAGCGTTTACAGCGTTTTTAGCTTCTTCCCTACGTTTCAATTCTTCCTCATACAAACGGCTTTTAAGCATTTGCATGGCCTTTTCTTTATTGCCCAACTGTGTACGCTCGGTTTGGCAAATAACAACAATACCGGTAGGTATATGCGTTAGCATTACCTTGGTTTCTACCTTATTTACGTTCTGTCCGCCGGCGCCGCCACTTCGAGAAGTAGCCATTGCTATTTCGCTGTCTTTGATGTCGATATCAATTGTATCATCCACTAAAGGATAAACAAAAACGGAAGCAAAGCTGGTATGCCGGCGGGCGTTGCTATCGAATGGCGATATGCGCACCAGCCTGTGCACTCCACTCTCTGCTTTCAAAAAGCCATAAGCAAACTCGCCGTCAAACTGTAGTGTTGCTGTTTTAATGCCTGCCCCATCCCCTTCCTGGTAATCAAGTTCGGTAACTTTCCAGCCCATCCTGTCGCCATACATGTGGTACATGCGCAGCAGCATCTGTGCCCAGTCCTGGCTTTCAGTTCCACCTGCACCTGAGTTGATTTGAAGCACTGCTGGTAATTCATCTTCAGGCTTGTTAAGTGTGCTTTTAAACTCGGCATCTTCTATTTCCTGTAAAGCCTTATCGTAAGCCTTCTTTACTTCCTCTTCTTCTTCCTCTCCTGCTTTCCAGAATTCATACAATACCGCAAAGTCTTCCACAGCAGTTTCTACCTGCTGGTAAAGCTTCAGCCAATATTCATTAATCTTTATCTCTTTCATAATTCCAGTAGCTCTTTGGTTATCGTCCCAAAAGCCCGGAGAAAGAGATAGCTGCCTGTCGTTCTCTATTTTATGTTTCTTGTTCTCAACGTCAAAGAAACCTCCTCAGGACAGCTACACGGTCCCTCATATCTTTTAAATGCTCTTGTGTCATCTTCTATATTATTTTATTTATACACTTACGTTAAACTCTCTCAGCGCATCATTCAAGCTGGTTTTCAAATCGGTGCTTGCTTTTCGCTGCCCAATTATAAGGGCGCAACTTACGTGATACTCGCCGGCAGGAAACTTCTTTGTATAAGATCCGGGAATTACTACACTTCTTGCAGGTACACGTCCCTTGTACTCCCTAGGTTCACTGCCGCTTACGTCGATGATTTTAGTTGACTGTGTTAGCACTACGTTAGCGCCCAATACGGCTTCTTTTTCAACTCGTACACCCTCTACAACTATACTGCGACTACCAAGAAAGCAACCGTCTTCTACAATCACCGGGCTAGCTTGCAGCGGTTCTAATACACCGCCAATTCCCACACCACCGCTCAAATGCACGCCTTTGCCTATTTGTGCGCAGCTACCCACTGTAGCCCAGGTATCTACCATTGTACCCTCATCTACATAGGCGCCTATGTTTACATAACTAGGCATCAACACAACATTCCTCGCTATAAACGCCCCGTACCTTGCCACGGCATGAGGTACAGCCCTAACCCCAAGGGAAGCATAGTCTTTCTTCAGCAGCATTTTATCGTAAAACTCAAATGGCGGAACATTCCAGGTTTGCATGGGCTGAATACCGAAGTACAGCAGTATGGCCTGCTTCACCCATTCGTTCACCTGCCACTCTCCATTTGCAGTTGGTGACGCCGTCCTTAGCCTTCCCTTATCCACCTCCTCAATTACTGCTCTTACAGCATCCGCATATTTTCCGTCTTTCAACAAATCCCTGTTGCTCCAGGCTTCGGCTATATATTGTTGCAAATCCATTTACTATCTTTTGGCGAAAATAGGCCATAGGCCTGTTTTACACTCATTGTGTTTTAAGTTTTACTTTTGGCAATAAGCCCCCTGCATGAACATTGCATTCGACGCTAAAAGAGCTTTTACAAACGGTACGGGTCTTGGTCATTACAGCCGTACACTTATTTCTTCGCTTGCTCAATATTTTCCTGAGCATCAATACCTGCTGTTTACACCTAAAATAACTAACCTGTTTGATGTTACCGGTTTAAACAATGTTCAAGTAAAGCAGCCAAAAAGTTTTCCTTCTACCCTTTTAAGAAGCGCCTGGCGTAGCAGTTGGGTAAAAAGTGATTTAAAGAAAGAAGGGGTAAATCTATACCACGGCCTCAGCCACGAGATTCCCATGGGAATAGAGAAAACGGGCATTAAGACAGTAGTCACCATACACGACCTGATCTTTGAACGCTACCCCGACCAATACAAGCCGGTGGATGTTCAGATCTACCGCAGGAAGTTTAAATACGCCTGCCAAAACGCTGACAGGATAATAGCCATCAGTCAGCAAACCAGGCGCGATATAATGGAACTATACGGTACACCTGAAGAAAAGATCAGCATCTGCTACCAAAGCTGCAACGAAGCCTTTGCACACCAGGTAACGGAAGAAGAAAAGGAACGCATCAGGAACGTCTATAATCTTCCTCCCCGTTTCTTTCTTTACGTAGGCTCGATAATAGAACGCAAAAACCTCTTAACCATTTGCAAAGCTCTTGCCCGTATAAAGCAGGAACGCATACCGCTTGTAGTGATAGGCACGGGCGACTACTACATGAACAGGGTTAAACAATACGTACGGGATAACTTTCTTGAAAACCTGGTTATCTTCCTTAGCGATCAGCCTACCACCAAAAACCTTCCCTCTTTTCGCAATGCGGCCGACTTCCCGGCAATATATCAACAGGCGCTTTGCATGATCTACCCTTCTATTTACGAAGGCTTTGGCATACCGGTGCTGGAAGCATTATGGAGCAAACTGCCCGTTATTACAAGCAATTTGTCTTGCTTGCCCGAAACAGGCGGCGACGCCGCGCTTTATGTTGACCCAGGCAGCGTGGACGAAATGGCTGATGCCATGCTGAAAATCGTACGTCATCAGTCGGTAAGGGAAGAAATGATAAATAAAGGTGTTCTCCATGCCGCCCATTTTACGCGCCGGGCCTGTGCTGCAAAGGTGATGGAAGTATATCAGCCGCTTTTCTAGCTCCATCTCAAAGGGCAGTTTCAGCCCCAAACCCTACCTTTGTTGCCCTTTAAAAGTAAGATATGAGTCAATTGATGGATCAATTACGCGAAGCAGTAGCTTATATAAAGAGCCAGTACACCCATGCACCACAGGTGGGCATTGTACTCGGTAGCGGGCTTGGAAATCTGGTACAAGAAATTAAGATTGAGAAAGAAATAGATTACGCTAATATTCCACATTTCCCTGTTTCAACGGTTAAAGGCCATAAAGGCAGGATGATATTGGGTGAGATGGGTGGAAAGAAAGTAATTGTTATGGCAGGCCGTTTTCACTTCTACGAAGGATATTCAGCCATACAGGCTACTTTCCCTATCAGAGTGATGAAACTCCTCGGGGCAGACACTGTGTTATTATCTAATGCAGCAGGCGGCGTTAAACAGGGCTTTAAAGTGGGAGACTTGATGCTTATTAACGACCATATCAGCTTCTTTATGCCAAACCCACTGATTGGTAAGAATGAAGAGGAACTGGGCACGCGCTTCCCCGACATGAGCGAACCATATAGTAAAGAACTGATTGCAAAAGCAAAAGATATAGGTTCAAAAGCTGGTTACGATCTTAAGGAAGGGGTTTATGTTGCCGTTACCGGACCTACATTTGAAACCCATGCAGAATATCGCATGATTAAGGCAATAGGCGGCGACGCTGTAGGTATGAGTACTGTGCAGGAAACCATAACAGCGGTACACTGCGGCATGAAAGTTTTTGCTACCAGCGTAATTACAGACATTGGAATAAGAGAAGACAGCAACGTGATTACCCATGAGGAAGTACTTGAAGCCGCTAAGGAAGCTGAACCTAAACTCACTCACCTGTTTAAGGAACTTGTAGCAGCAATCTAGTGTAGTCAACACGCTGCGGGCAATTAGAAATCATGAACCAGTTGAAGAAAATGATCTTTGCGGTTGCTTTATGCCATGCCTGCTTTTTGCAGGCTTTTGGCCAGGAGCGACCACTGGGTGACATTCAACGGGGTAATGTTGAAAGGGACGCGCAAGGCCGCCCTATGAAACGGAATACAGATACCACCCTGCAGCACCGCACTGGATATGAAGACTCTGTAACTGTTATTTTCCGATACTTCGACAGTTCTCGGACGCACCATATTGATACAAGTTTAAACGACTTCGACAGGCGTTTTCCTGTACCTTATCATCATTACCATCTCGGCAATTTAGGATCTGCCGCAAAATCTTACATTTTCAAGCCCCTTATGAAGCCCGGGTTTGACGCGGGTTTTCATGCCTATGATGTTTACAAGCTAACCATTGAGGGCACCCGTTTCTTTGAAACTACCCGCCCTTTTACAGAGCTATCCTATGTACTCGGCAGCAAAGCTGAACAAACCATCGGCATTCTTCATACCCAGAACAAAGGAAGCAACCTAAACTTTGCTTTTAATTATCGGCTCATCAGTTCGCCGGGCATCTATCAAAATCAAAACACTAACCACAATAACATTGGTTTCAATATCGCCTACCAAAGCGATAATAAACGGTACCATTTGTATGGTATATACATCAACAATAAATTAAAGGCATCGGAAAATGGCGGGTTGAGAGAACCTGGCAGGCTGGACAGTCTTTCTCTTAGCGACCCTTTTGAATTATTATCCAGGTTGGGAGGAAGCGCAAGGCCCCGTCGCGACCCCTTTCGCTCATCTATATCCACGGGGGCAACATTGTCGGAAAGCACCCTTCTGATTAGAAATCAATACGACTTCGGCGAAAAGGACTCGCTTGTGAGAGACACGGTTGTATATCGCTTATTTTATCCGAGATTTCGTATCCAGCACACACTCAACTACACATCTTTTGGCTACAACTTTTCTGACGTTAACGCAGCAGACAGCAATTACCGCGAATATTTCAATTACCCGCTCGACTTTAAAAAAGATACTTCCATAACCTTTGAAGACAAATGGAAAGTAATAACTAACGAGGCCGCCGTCATTTCCTTTCCTGCGAAAAATAATCCGAACCAATTTATCAGGTTAGCGGCAGGATTAGAAATTATCAACGGGCAGCAGGTTACTAACAATAGCACGGTGAACTATAACAATGTTTATGCTGCCGCTGCTTACAGAAACCTTACGCGTAACAGGAAATGGGAAATTGATGCAGAAGGCAAGTTATATACTGCAGGAGCTTACGGCGGCGACTTTAGCGTGTATTTAAGCCTGAGCCGGACACTGGGAACGCGATTGGGACACATTTCGGTGGGAGCCGAAAACGTAAACCGTACGCCTTCATTCGTGTATGACACCCGTAGCTCGTTTCCCCTTGTTCAGCTTACTTCCTTCAACAAGGAAAACACCACCCGGATTTTTAGCCAGCTTAATTTCAGCCGCATCAACCTGCGACTGTTCGGGGAATATTACCTGGTTAGTAATTATAGCTACTTCGATAGCTTTTATCATGCTAGGCAGGAAGCTACATTATTCAACGTCTTGCATGTAGGCCTCGAAAGAAAAACAAGGTTATTTAAAAATATCAATTGGTACCTGGAGTTGCACCTACAACAGGCAACAGCCAATTCTCCTGTCAACCTGCCGTTTCTACTAACAAGAAACAGGCTTGCCTGGGAAGGCAGGGCCTTTAAAAACCTGAAATGGTCCACCGGTATTGAAATCCGTTATCACTCTCCATTTAAAGCCGATACCTACTCTCCCCTTACCGGTCAGTTTGTCTTTCAAAATGACTATATACTCGAGAACCGTCCTGATCTTAACATCTTCCTCCACTTTAGAATCACCCGCTTTACCGGCTACATCAGGGTGGAGAACCTGAATGCTGTGGACAAGAAGGTGAACTTTAGGGCACAAAACTACCCCGACCGCAATATTTGGGTACGCTTCGGCATATTCTGGAATTTCGTTAACTAGGCACAAAGCTTTAAAATAGGTAGTGGTACCCCACTCGCTATATCACTTAGGGGTACGGGAAAATTCCCGCTTAAAAAAAGGTGTTTAACACCTTGACATGGGTCCGACGCAGCTTTAGGTTTGTAGTATAATTACCACCACTAAAACTTGCATCATGAAGACGCTCAAAACACTGCTCTTACCCATCATTCTTTGTTCTACCCTTTTCCTGGGAAGCTGTAAGAAGGAAGTTGATGAACCTGACGAACCCACCATCTATACCCTTACTTTCTGGTCCGATTTCCAGGGCGCACCTATCAGCGTTTATGTAAATGGAGACTATGAAGGACAGATTACCAAAGTGTATAGCACCTCTCCCGGCTGCAGTGCGACAGGATGTGTGTCGGTTACTTTCTTATCCAAGGGTAGCTACTCTTTTACTGCAACCGACGGTACGCATGACTGGCAGGGATCGGGTACTATTTCCGCTACATGCCACACAATGAATTTACATATTTAGCAAAGCCCTAAAAGCAGGCTTTGCTCTCTTACTAGCTCCCCGGCCCAAAACCCACTGTACTAAAAACCTTGCCGGCGGAGTTAGTTTTTTTAGTACTAAACATCCTTAGTTAACTTGCGGGCATGACTATCAAATCTGCCGACTACGTTATTTCTAGTCCTTCCTTTGATAAATGTCCTAAACCAGACAAACCGGAATATGCTTTTATAGGCCGTAGCAACGTAGGCAAATCTTCTCTCATCAACATGCTGGTTAACCGGCAGAACCTTGCAAAAACCTCGGCAGCCCCTGGTAAAACGCAGCTCATTAACCATTTCCTTGTAAACAAGAGCTGGTACCTGGTAGATCTGCCGGGCTATGGCTATGCCAAACGATCTCAATCGCAGCGAAAGACCTGGGAAAAGATGATTCAGGATTACCTGCGCAAGCGCGAAAACCTTATAAATGTATTTGTACTCATCGACGGCCGTCACGAACCACAGGAAATCGATATTGAATTCATTAACCAGTTAGGTACTTGGCAGGTTCCGTTTGTGATAGTTTTCACTAAAGCTGACAAAATAAAAAAAGGCCGCCTCGACGAAAACGTAAAACTCTTCCTAAACAAAATGCGCGAAACCTGGCAATTCCTGCCGCAAAGCTTCATCACCAGTGCCGAAAAAAAAGAAGGACGCGACGCCCTTCTTAATTTTATTGCTGAACAAAATAATGGCACAAACGTTTAATGTATCTCGCTAAACGCCAGTTCCTCTGTTTCTTCTCTTTCTTTAATATAAGTGCCTGAAAGTTCCTCCTCCTCGTACCTGCGTTTACGCATCTTTGAGAAAGCGGCAATACACATCATCAATAAGCCAACCATCAATAACGCGCCACTGGAGGCTAGTACAACAAATGTAGGCTTCGACCTTATCATCATCTCCGCAAAAGGAACCTTTTCCTGGTTGTTGAGAATCTTGATGATGCCTGCCACGATGAGACCGGTAAAGAAAACAAGCAACGATATGTTGGTGATCCATGTACCGGCTACCATCATTTTACCCCTCCGCTTCAAAGCCCGGTTTTCTTCGTCAGCTATTTGGTAAATAACAGCGAATAATAACAATGTATTGATGCCGATGGTTGCACCCATAGCGTGCGCAACAGTAATATGCGTTCCGTGGGTATAGTAGTTAAGTGCAGGAACTGAGATAGCGATGGACAGAGCAAGATTAATCAATATCCAGTTATCAGCAAACATCAGCACCATGCTGGAGCTCTTATGCTTCAATTGCATATTATGCTTCATGCCTCTCCACCATTTGAAGATGATGTTTGCAAACAGTACCAGCTCAGTCATGCTGATGATGAAGGCAACATTTCTAACGAAAGGTGCAGCGGGTACTGTATAGGTATGATGTCCCCAGTTGAACATCAGGTTAACAAACCCGACGAAGAAAAACAGGAAAACAGTCTTGCTTTTTGCAAAGTTTTCATCTTTCAGCATCATCGCCATCGAAGCCATAGCGCTACCATAAACCAGCATATTCCAGGCGCCTACCATCGATCCCATGGCTTTCCACTGTATCGTCACATCCCTGATAATATTGTTATGAAACCACGCAAACTGCCATAGGTAAGCCTCTCCCAGCGTTATCAGGAAAAACACAATCCCTACAGTCCAGCTATAATGATATACAGGGCCGTTTTTGTAATCAGGCTTCAATGTACCAAACACATTGGCTGCAAACGGTACCCAGCTAAGGGCTATCAAACCGCCTATCCAAACCGGGAACTCCAAATATTCCCTTCCTGAAAAGTTACCTGCAAAAAAATGATACAGTACAAGCAGGGATATAAGCACCTGCAAGCCAAAATGAAACTTCGCCGCTCCGGGATATTTCAAATTCCTGCCGGTTAGCTTTTGCACAAAGTAGTAGATAGCTCCATGCGCAGCAGTAAATATCCAGGCAATTACCAGGTAAACGTGCAAGGGCCTAATGTGCTGGAAGCCCAACTTTTCTTTCAAAAAATCGGGCAGCAGATACTGAAAGCTACCGGCAAGGCCCAATAAAATTCCTAATGCCAGGTAGCCTAACGCCAATTTGAAAAAAGCAAAAGGGATGGCGGTGATATTATTTCTGCCCATATGCCGGGTACTGGTTTAGGTATTTAAAATAAGCCAACAATGCGTTCATTTCCTCTTCTGTCAGCTTGTAAACCGGCATATTCTTATTGCCTACCATCAACATGGCTTTTATATATGCCCCATCGGGATATCGTTCATGAACCCTGGTTAAGTCCGGGCCCAGGTAACCCCCTAGCCCGTACACCTGGTGGCACGATACGCAATTATTGCGTTCGTAAAGCTGCTTCCCCTTCATTACTTCTGCTGACGCGCCTATTTCCTTAGCTTCCACTTCGGTCGCATTAGAATAAACGAGCAAAGAATAGAGAATGAATGCAACGAATAACAACAACGCTGTTCTTACTTTCCACATTTCCTGAACAATGGTTTGAAGGCAAAGATTTACAAACCATTATCCTCAAACAATGATCAAGATCATAACGTTTTGTGATGCATTATTTTATTGCGTACACGCAGCTTAGGAGTTCGGCTTTTGTTTCGGTAAAAGCATACTTATTTACAGGCTGCCTGTCAATAACTTCGTAAATGGCGTTTAACTTATCCGTGATGCGTAATACCTGGTGCAGGTTCAACCGATCCTTATAAGTAACAAGGAGCCTCATTAAATGGTGGATTATTTCAAGCACCATGAGCCTTAATGTCACAAAATCAAGTGGACTTCGGTAGTGCATTGCCTCTAATTGGAAGGCGAGGGAATTTATAATCTGCATCTGCAATGGTTGAAAACTCATAATGTGTACTTATTACACAATCAAAAATCATGCAACAATGCACTTGCTGCTAACTGTAACTGCTAATCAACAGTTTCAATATATGCCAAATCATAAATATTCTTCCACAGCGAGTAGGCAACACCCCATTTACTGATTCCCGTGTCTCCCTTTTCCTTTTCTTATTCTTTCTACCCGCCAAAACAGGCCTACACCGGGTTTGCAGCGGGTCTGCAGCGTATTAAATACTATGCAACCCTATTGCAAACTGCATCATACTCTGATGTAAACCTATACAATAGCTTACTATAAACTTCCTCCTAACCGCTCCTACCTCATTCCTGGTAGCATACCAACCGCCAGAAAGCTTAACAGCCTCCCCTGGGCAGCAGACACTTGGTATCCACAATATGTATAAATTTGCACTATGATAATGTGGTTGAAGAGAGCCCTCCTTTGCACAGCTTTCTATTTAATTTCCTCTGTGGCTTTCGCACAATGTTCCATTTGCACCAAAACCGCCCAGCAATTAGGCGAAGGACCCGCAAAAGGCCTTAACGCCGGCATCATCTACCTTATGTTGGCGCCGCTTACGGTGGCGGGTGTTATAGGCTTTAAATGGTGGAGGAGGCAGGGCTAAACTAATCAAACCCAATGGCAAGTAGATTTTCACGTTATAGAAAAGGCCTTTCTTTCTTCGATGCACTCAATTTTTATCGACAGCGGAAAAGCAAGAAAGATTCATATGTTTCGCTTAGCTTTCTAAAACACCCGGTTTTTCTAAGGAATATTCGGTCGGACGAATTAATGTTTGAACAACTGTTTATCTCCAAAGATTACGCGGTCAATGTTCCTTTTGAACCAGAAACCATCATCGACCTCGGTGCTAACGTTGGCTTTGCCAGCATTTACTTCGCTAACCGGTTTCCAAATAGCCGTATCATTGCCCTTGAGCCTGAAACCGCAAACTTCCAGGCAGCTCAAAAAAATGTACAACCTTACAAAAACATTCAACTTCTCCATGCTGCTGTCTGGAATAAAGAAATGGAAGTAGATGTTGTGGATAATGGATATGGCGAAGCCGCTTTTATGATTGAAGAAAATGCAGAGATAGCTACCAATAAAGTTCCCGCATATACAATACCTCACCTAATGCAGATGGCAGGGGCTAAAAACCACGTTGATATTATCAAAATGGACATAGAAGGCTCGGAAAAAGACCTGTTCGAATTTGGCTATGAGGAGTGGCTTCCAAATGTTAAGTTATTAATAGTGGAGACCCATGACCGTTACAAACCTGGCTGCAGCAACGCTTTATTTAAAGCTGTTGGCAAATACGATTTCTCCTTGGAGTTAAGCGGAGAGAATATGATACTCTACAATAATCAACTCTGTAAAGCATACTAGTTTACCGTTCGCAGGTAGCTATGCTTTATATAAGATATGTAAGGAAATTTCTTCCTTTTATAACCAAAAACAATCGGGCTGTTTTTGAGAAGAAACATAAACAAGGGAAAATGAAAGGACTTATTCAGGCTTTCTTTTTCAAGCCGGCCTAACTCCTCAGCAAATGCCCTGTCTCTTTCAGGGATAGATGGCGCTTTAGTAAACTGCTCGCAATGGTTAATCACCTTCTCTTTGTACGAAAGCCTGGACTGTTTAACTGTCATTTCAGGGCTATCAATACTGATGTTTCTACCATGGACCCTCTGCATTACAAGCACCTCCCTTAAATGCTGCACTCCGCCATTGTAAGCCGCCACTACCCCCATCCACCAGTCATAGTAAATTGAATTCCTGGGAAATGGTAGAACTAGCTTCAAAAACTCCCTTGTAAACATCATTGTATGTCCACTGATTGTATTTCGCAGAAATATGCGCCTGGCATCTGTTCCTTCAAAATGTTGGAAAACTGCATGAGGACGTGGGTTGGCAGGGATTTTTTTCGAAAAAAGAAGCGACACACAATAGATTAACGGACTCCTCCTATCCCAGGCTTCAAGCATCCGTTCTATCTTATTCGGCATCCAAACATCGTCCTGGTCTGATATTGCAATCATATCGCCTGTGGCTGCCATCACTGCCTGTTCAAAGTTTGCCGTAAAGCCTAAATTGGTACGGTTTACAACTACCTCTATAAAATCAAACCGTGCCTCATATTCTCTAAGTATTTCTGCTGTTCCATCGCTGGATACATCATCAAATATTAGGAGCTCGTGAAGAGGATAAGTTTGTGCAACCAGCGAGTCAAGTTGTTGTCTTAAATAAGTTGCGCCGTTATAGGTACACATTACCACCGACACGCTAAGTTTATTGGCACCTTCTATCATATGCTATTAAATATCCTATCTGGTATAAACTTCACCAGTCCTGGATGCTTGGTATGTAAAATTGATTCTTAAACTGTAAATATACAAGGTCGGGCCATCAGTCACCCACATCTCATCTTCCCGCTGTCCTAATACACTAACTTAACGATTGAGCAAGCTTATACAAGTTGAAGCCGGGGTTTCCGATATTTTGCTTTATGATCCCATGAATTTCCTGCCTGTTGATATCGGCCATCCGCCGCTGCTGAATAATATGCAACAGTTTCTGCGTCATCAGCCAGCTTTTCCTTTCATTCACCTGCATTTTCCTACACTTTTCCTCTATTGCATCGTACAACTCACCAATCCCTTCTTTGCGTGTGGCCACTGTCTTCAACACCTGCACATGGTCTTCTATTCCATTCCGGTGGGTTGTTACGCTTCTTAGGTTCTTCACAAAAATTTCAGCATCTGGCCTGTCTGCTTTGTTTACTACAAACAAGTCAGCAATCTCCATAATGCCCGCTTTCATTGTCTGCACCTCGTCGCCAGCTTCCGGCACTACCACTACTACGGTAACATCGGCAAGCCCTGCAATTTCCACCTCACTTTGTCCCACGCCAACAGTTTCAACTACAATCCAGTCAAACTTTGCTTCACGCACCAGGTCGGTAATCTCAATAATCATCGTATGCAAGCCGCCCAAACTCCCTCTCGATGCAAGCGAGCGTATGTACACGTTAGGATGTAAGTACCAGGAGCTCATCCTTAGCCTGTCGCCTAACACTGCTCCAAAGTTGAAGGGTGAAGAAGGATCTACGCACAGCACAGCTACTGATTCATCACGTGCTACTATTTCGCCTATCAGTGCATCCACTAAACTGCTTTTTCCGGCACCGGGAGGGCCTGTAAACCCAATAACTTTTCCTCCTGCAGTGTTTTCTAAATTCTGCAGTAAGTCCAGGTAGCCGTCCAGCTTGTTTTCTACAATAGTTACAGCCCTTGCCAGCGCTTTGAAATCGCAGTTTCTGATATCTGTCAAATTTGGAACCATCAGGGCAAAAGTAAACCTAATGCTTTTTGCGGCATATGCTATAAATCATTGTAGAGATGAATATACGGGGTAACCTTCCGCTTATATGTAAAAGGACCGGTTAGAGATACTGTTGTATACCTTTATTTGCCCAAATAAGTTTGTCTGCAATGGTCCGGTTCATAATTGCAACATTTCGATCCTCAAGATCTCTTGATGCTTCTTTATGATATAAGTGATACGAGATTCCACCAAACTTTAAGAATAACTTTTTTATACCGGCATTGATTAGCCTGATAGCAATTTCACTATCCTCCTTGCCCCAACCTAAAAACTCCTCATTGTAGCCATTCACTTTGAGCAAATCTTCTTTCCAAAAAGCCATATTGCAGCCCTTAACATAATACTTGTTTTTTCCTGAGGTCTTATAAACCGGGGCTAACATTTTAGATAAGAATGGGCTTCGCAATCCATTCAGATAGTTTTTGTTTTCGCTCACAGTATGGTTAACATCTATCGATTTCTCTCTCAATAGCGCTGCCGCTGTTTGTTGCGATAACAGCACCCTGCTGCCCGAAACAAAATGTTTAGGCCTGGCAATTCTTATGTGATCTGCTATAAAGTTGCGGTGCAGAATTAAATCCCCATCTATTTGAATTATATAAGGGTGATGAGCTGCAGCAAAGGCCCTGTTACGGATTTTTGCCAATTGGAACCCTTCATCAGGCTGCCATACATGTATAATTGGAATGTTAGTTTGCTTTTTAAATTCATCCACCAGGGCTTTTGTATCATCCTTTGATCCATCATCCGCAACAACAATTTCTGACGGGGGCAGCACCTGGTTGTTCACACTTTTAAGGGTAAGTTCCAACGCGCTCGGCCAATTGTAAGTAGCAATAACCAGGGATGTTTTAAAACTCATTCTAGTAATTTCAGTATTCTTACTGCCAGTCAACCGCAGTTTATCCGGCGGGTACAGCTACAAAACTAACATTGCCAGGACAGTGAGCAAGCATTTTCAAGCTTGTTTTTTGCTGTCCCTGAAATACTAAGCTTCGTTTCCACAATTACGCTCTTCTCCAGGTGAGCAAGATCGCATTATGATATGTTTGCCATGATTTTTGCAAAACTGGAATTGTATTCGCTGGTTAATTTTATTTATGATCAATTTCATTCCCATATTCCCACTCAAAATCGTTGTCTTTCCCGGCGAACAACTCAACCTGCACATTTTCGAACCTCGCTACATCCAGTTGATTAACGAATGTGCCACCCAAAAAAAGCCCTTCGGCATCCCCGTTGTTTTAGACGACAGGATTGCCGAAACAGGAACGCTTGTTCAGGTAGAAGAACTGGCTAAGGTTTACGAAGATGGTAAAATGGACATCAAAACCCGGGGATTGTCGGTTTTCAGGGTACTGGAAGTAATCAAAGAAATCCCTGACAAACTTTACAGTGGAGCCATTGTTGACTACCCCCGAAACGATGAGCACAAGAACATCAAAATGATGCAAAAGGTAGTAACAGCTATTAAGGAACTGCACAAACTGCTGAATCTAAACAAGGAATTCGGGAAAGAAGTAACTGACCTCAAGAGCTATGATGTGGCGCATCACGCCGGCCTCTCAACGCAGGAGGAATATGAATTCTTACAGCTATTTCGCGAAGACCAGCGCCTGGAATACCTAAAGCGTCACCTGCAGAAAATCATACCCATGGCAGCAGGCCTCGAAGCAATAAAGGATAAAATAAAAATGAATGGTCACTTCAGGGAACTCAGTGGCTTCAATTTCGACCTATAAACCTAACATCCTATCTCAGCCATTTACTTTCACACCAGTAGTTAGAACTGCGCCAGTATCTCCTCTAAATCACCGTCGGTCTTCACTATCACTTCCCTCGCCTTGCTTCCAAGGTTAGGCCCAACAATACCGGCTGCCTCTAACTGATCCATTAACCTGCCAGCTCTGTTATACCCTAGCTTCATCCTTCGCTGGATAAGCGATGTACTACCCATTTGGTTCTGAACTACCAGCCTTGCTGCATCATTAAATAAAGGATCCCTGTCTGCAAGATCAAATTCCTTGCCTTCTAAATCTTTCTCGTCTACGTATTCAGGCAGGTTAAATGCATGCGGGTATCCGCGCTGCTCTCCTATAAACTCGCATATCTTCTCCACCTCCGGTGTGTCTACAAATGCACACTGCACACGGGTGATTTCTCCATTATAGCTTACCAGCATATCTCCTTTCCCTATCAACTGCTCTGCTCCACCGGCATCCAAAATGGTGCGGCTGTCAATCTTCGACGATACCTTAAAGGCAATCCTTCCGGGGAAGTTTGCTTTAATGGTACCCGTAATAATATTTACGGAAGGTCTCTGCGTTGCAATAATCAGGTGAATGCCCACCGCCCTTGCAAGCTGCGCTAACCTTGCAATAGGCAGTTCCACTTCCTTACCTGCAGTCATAATCAAATCTGCAAACTCATCCACCACTAACACAATAAATGGCAAATACTGGTGACCTTTCTGCGGGTTTAGCTTACGCTTGATGAATTTCTCATTATACTCTTTGATATTTCTGCAATGTGCCTCTTTTAGTAAATCATAGCGGTTATCCATCTCTATGCACAAGGCATTTAGAGTGTAAACCACTTTTTTAGTATCGGTGATGATGGCATCATCTTCACCAGGCAGCTTTGCCAAAAAGTGTTTTTCAATCACACGGTAAAGGCTCAACTCCACTTTCTTAGGATCCACCAAAACAAACTTCAGTTGCGATGGATGCTTCTTATAAAGCAACGATACTAACAGGGCATTTATACCCACCGATTTACCTTGTCCTGTAGCACCTGCCATTAAAAGGTGAGGCATGCTTGCCAGGTCAACAATGAAGTTCTCATTGTCTATCTTCTTACCAATCGCAACAGGCAGAGAATAACTGCTGCTCTGGAACTTTTCGCTGGATAGCAGCGTACGCATGCTCACTACCGTCTTCCTGATATTGGGCACTTCAATACCAATCGTTCCTTTTCCGGGTATGGGAGCAATAATCCTTATCCCAAGCGCTGCAAGGCTCAGTGCTATATCGTCCTCCAGGTTCTTAATCTTGCTAATGCGCACGCCGGGTGCAGGCACTATCTCATATAAAGTTACCGTTGGACCTACCGTAGCCGTAATACGTTGAATAGAGATATCATAGTTCTTCAGCGTCCCTACAATCTGGTTTTTATGGTTCTCCAGTTCTGAAGCGTCGTGAACTATCTTTTCACTTCCATGGGTCTCTAGCAGGTCCAGGTGAGGATATTGATAGTCTCTAAGGTCTAGCGTCGGCTCGTAAGGTGCAAGGTTCTCAATTGCACTCATAGCTTCATCTGCTTCTTCTTCAGGCGTTTTGGTTATTTCCAGTTCTAAGTCATCCTCCTCAATTGCATCGTCCTCTATATCGTGGATGGGGCTTATCGACTGAACCTCAAACGGAGGTTCTGATGCATGCACTCGCGGTTGCATCTCTGCCACGGGATGTAAAACCACCGCCACTGATTCCGGTATATTCATAGCCACCGCAGGTTCAGGAGGCATGGGCGCTGGCGCAATCACCTCTATCTCTTCTGCTTTCTCGTTGACGCTAAAATTGTTTAACGGATTCTCTTCATCTTCTACTACATCGTTTATCACCAACTCAACAGGACCTTCACTTTTTAGCTTGTTGCTCCGGGGTGCTTCATCTATCTCTTCCTTGTCCCCGCCCCCATCGTATTCCTGGTATAAAAGCGTGTTGTCTTCGCTATCCATCTCAGGTTCGCTGGTTACCAAAGGAGCTACTGGCAGCCTTTCCGAAGACTCCACCCTTGGTGGCCGTGGCTTTCTTTCTGGTAGTTTAAATGTTGGGTTAAAGCGCCAGATAAAATAGATAAATACAGAAATTGCAAGCAAAAAGCCGGTTCCTGTTTTCCCAATCCACTTCACCAGCCAGGCTTCAAGCAAATCACCTACTGCTCCGCCAAACGGGAAAGCTGCATCGCCGGCAAAGAATGATAATGCTACACTTAGCACTACCAGGCCTACAATAAGGTACCGTACGTTTCTATATAGACTGAATATCTTCTTTCCAAAAAGCAGGTTTACACCAAGTACAAAGAAAAATGTGCAAAAAAGGTAGGAAGCTATTCCAAATCCTTTAAATATTACGGTATGGGCTACATAAGCCCCGAGTACACCGAGAAGATTCGTTACAATAACATCATCGGTGGCAAAAATCTTCACACCCAGTGCGTGAACCTTATCCTGGTCTTCCTGCCAGGTAAAGAAATAAGACGTAAAAGCAATGAATAGAAAAAGCGTGATCAGCAAGCTAACAGAACCTGCAATTTTATAGGTCCGTTCATCTTTCACCACTTCTTTAACCGTTACTTCTTCCACTTTGTCCTGAACTATCTCTTCTGGTGAAGGTGCGGGAGGGTCTTTCTTCTTTAGTCTGTTGGCCATTGTAATAGCAGCAAATATACCAAGCAATATAAGAGAAATGACGTTTAACACACAGCAATTCTATCTATTTCGCAGCCGAAGCTGTACACCGGTTAAAGCAGTTACTGCATCAATAATTTAATTATCGATTTTATTGCTAATATTGCTCGCATCATATATCCCTTTAATGTTTGGAGTAACAATACTTGGCAACAACTCTGCAATACCTGCTTATGACAGGCACCCTACAGCCCAGGTTGTTACACTAAATGAACAAATCTTTCTTATCGACTGCGGAGAAGGGACGCAAATGCAATTAACCCGGTACAAGGTGCGACGCAGTAAGATGCAGCATATCTTTATCTCACACCTTCACGGCGACCATTACTTCGGTCTCGTTGGGCTTATTACAAGTTTAGGATTATTAGGAAGAGAACAGGAACTTCATCTATACGGCCCTGCTGCACTGGAAGAGATCATTCGACTACAATTGCGGGTAGCAGACACCCAATTACCTTTCCCTCTCATCTTTCACGCGCTTGGAGAAGCAGGAAGGATTGTAGAAACAGAGAAATTTTCGGTGGATACTTTCCAGGTTTATCACAGAATTCCTTGTTGGGGTTTCATCATCCGGGAGAAAAAACGTTTACGGAAGATTGACAGAGACAAAGCTCTTAGAAAGGGAATTCCGCCCACTTTCTTCGAAAACCTGAAAGATGGAGCGGACTATCGTGCTCCGGATGGATCAACCGTAATCAATTCGGATGTAACCCTACCCAATACTCCTGCGAAAAGCTATGCTTTTTGCGGCGATACCCTTTTCAACAACGCCGTAGCTAACAGCATTAAGGATGTAACTACCATCTACCATGAGACAACCTATTTAAAAGAACATTCACAAAGAGCGGAATCGCGCTACCATTGTACCACCGAACAGGCGGCTACCATTGCGAAACTTGCCGGGGTAGAAAAACTCCTTATAGGCCACTTTAGCAGCAAGTACGAAAAGCTTGACGATTTTTTAGCAGAGTCAAAACAGGTGTTTCCAAATACCCAGCTAGCTATCGAAGGTGTCACTTACCTGGTTTAGTATCACACTCCAGCCTGCACTTAACTGGCCCATTTGCGTTAGGAACAGCATCATACTACATTCTGGCAAAGAAAATTGAAACTAATAGCCGTCATCGCAGGTCGCCTTCCTTCATCCTAAAACTTTACATTTGCCGCCAAAACAAGCATTCCCTTATGTGGCTTAATAACGTACTGGAGACAATCGGTAATACCCCTCTTATAAAACTTAATAAAATCACCAGTGATATTCCAGCTATAGTGCTAGCCAAAGTAGATTATTTCAACCCGGGGAATTCCATTAAAGACAGGATGGCCCTAAAGATGGTGGAAGTGGCAGAACAGGAAGGAAAATTAAAACCGGGCGGCACCATCATAGAAGGCACGAGTGGAAACACCGGCATGGGGCTGGCGCTTGCTGCCTGCATCAAGGGATATAAATGCGTTTTTGTAACAACAGATAAGCAGAGTAAAGAAAAGGCGGACATTCTAAAAGCAGTTGGAGCAGAAGTGATTGTTTGTCCAACCAATGTTGATCCGGAGGATCCCAGGAGTTATTACAGTGTGGCGAAGAGACTATCGACGGAAATCCCGAATAGTTTTCACATGAACCAGTATGATAACCTGGCTAATAGGCAGGCCCATTATGAAAGTACCGGGCCGGAGATTTGGGAACAAACTGAAGGTAAAATTACCCATTTGGTTTGCACAGCAGGAACAGGGGGCACCATTACGGGTACTGCAAAGTATTTGAAGGAAAAGAACCCCAACATACAGGTATGGGCTATTGACGTATATGGCTCGCTTTTAACCAAATATTTCCGGACAGGTGAAATCGATATGAATGAAGTGCACCCGTACGTTTCGGAAGGTTTTGGTGAAGACTTCGTGCCCCAGAACTACGACATGAGCGTTATTGACCATTTTGAGCAGGTTACGGACAAAGACGGCGCAGTAATGGCCCGTAGAATTGCAAAAGAAGAGGGCCTGTTTTGTGGTTACAGTGCCGGCAGCTGCCTGCAGGGATTTCTTCAGTTGAAGGACAAAATAAAAAAGGATGATGTTGTAGTGTGCATCTTTCATGATCATGGCAGCAGGTATGTCGGGAAAATCTACAATGACCAGTGGATGATGGAAAGAGGCTTCCTGGATGTCAAGACTTTCAAAGACATTGTTAGTTCAAGGCATGGTAAAAAACTTGTAACAATAGGACCTAATCAAACCGTGTCTGATGCAGTAGAGCTGATGAAAAAGTACAATATTGAGCACATCCCGGTCATGAACCATGAAGGAATCGTAGGTTCTTTGAGTGAAAACGGGCTTTTCCAAAAAGTGTTTGGAAACCCGGCAATTAAGGATGCAACCATCCATACTGTGCTTGAGCCTGCCTACCCCGTAGTGTCATTCGATACACCTGTTGAAAAGCTAAGCCAATTGATAAACAAAGAAACTGGAGCTGTACTTGGCAAGGACGAAAAGGGTGAGTACCATATTGTTACAAAATATGATGTAATTCAAAGTTTAGCAAAGTAATTAACCCTGCACATAGGCGATACTCTCTACAAACTGAAAACGTCATGAAAAGAAACTTTAGATACCTGATAGTTTTACTCATTTTCGCCGGTTGTGCCCCTGTTCAAAAATTACCCGCAAATAACGAAGCTGATGCAGCAGTAGTTCACGGCAAGATATGGGCCTCAGCATTCCAACAGCGTGCTGCAGAATACCGTGCATTATGTTACCAGGCCTACAACATCGCCCGCCTGCGACTTGATGAAATAGTGAAGGCAAGCCCAACGAAACCCCGCGCTATTGTAACTGACATAGACGAAACAGTATTAGATAACAGCCCTTATGCTGTACTAAGAGGCCTGCAGGGATTAGACTATTCATTATCCACCTGGCACGAATGGACAGCACTCGGGCAGGCCGACACATTACCAGGCGCATTTGACTTTTTCACCTATGCGGCCTCCAAAGGGATTGAAGTGTACTATATTACAAACAGGGACGAAGCAGAGCGAAAAGGCACATTAGACAACTTGAAAAAGTTTAAGTTTCCTTATGCGGACGATAAACATCTGATGCTAAAACAAAGCACCTCCAGTAAAGAAGAAAGAAGAACATCACTTGCCCGTACACACGACATTGTAATGCTGCTTGGTGATAACCTTGGCGATTTCCATTTCTTGTTCGACAAAAAGTCCTCTGACGATCGCAATAGCAACGTAGATGCTTTATCTTCTCAGTTCGGTAACCGGTTTATTATTCTACCTAATCCTACCTATGGCGATTGGGAAGGAGCCCTTTATAATTACAACTGGAACCTGACTCCTGCCCAGAAAGATTCTGCTATTAGGGCCCGGCTTAAAAGCTATTAAGTAAATTCTAGCAGAACAGCAGCTTAGCTTCACCAATTCACACCCCTGCCACATGAGCAGTGCTCCACAGCAGTCACATTTGCAAATAGACATCAGCAATAAGCAGATATTGTCTATTGCTTTACCGATAGCGGCGGCAATGCTTGTGCCTCAGCTAAACTTCATAACCAATAATATCTTCCTTGCCGGCCTTGGCGAAGTCGAATTAGGTTTGGCAGGGATCACAGGAGTTTACTATCTCATTTTCGCAGTCATAGGCATGGGCTTGAATAATGGCTTACAAGCACTTATTTCAAGACGGGCAGGCGAAAACCGTATTGGAGAGATAGGCGCTTTATTTAATAACGGTCTTGCCATTGCACTGGCAATGGCACTGATAGGTATCGCAGCCACTTACCTACTCGCCCCTCCCATTCTAAGGTTTTCGATGCATAACCAGGAACATGTGCAGGTTGCCCTCGACTTTTTGTACATCAGAATTTGGGGGTTACCCTTCCTTTATATCTACCAAATGCGCAATGCGTTGTTGGTAGGCACTAACAACAGCCGTTACCTCATCATCGGCACTTTTGCTGAAGCTATCGCTAACGTTTTCTTTGACTATGGTCTCATCTACGGTAAATTAGGTATGCCGAATATGGGTTTTAATGGTGCAGCAGTGGCCTCCATTATTGCTGAAGCTACCGGTCTATTCGTTATCTTCCTGGTAATGCGGTTTAAAGGAATCACCAAACGACTTGAACTATTTAAACAATTTACTTTAGATAGATCTCATAGCTCACTGATCCTCAACTTATCTACACCGCTTATTTTACAACATGCCATCAGCATTATTAGCTGGGAATTCTTCTATATCCTCATTGAACACCATGGCACCCAGGCACTGGCGGTTTCCAACACGATGCGAAACATTTTCGGAGCCTTCGGATGTATAGTTTGGGCTTTTGCTGCCACAACAAACACGATGGTGAGCAATGTGATAGGCCAGGGCCTGGAACATAGGGTTCACGAGTTGCTTAGTAAAATTATTAAGCTATGCTTTGGCATAACCTTTTGCATCGTTTTGGTGCTGAACATTGCACCGGCAGAGATCTTGAGCATTTATGGCCAAAGTGAAGCATTTATTGAGGCAGCCGTTCCGGTTGTGCGGATTGTTTCTGTTGCTCTACTTATGATGTCGGTTGCTGTCATTTATTTTAATGCAGTAATAGGAACCGGAAATAGCAAAATTAATCTTATTGTTGAAATAGCAGCCATAATATGTTATTGCTTATATGTTTATCTAACCCTGGAGCATTTCGATTTACACATTACTATTGGATGGATGAGTGAATGGCTCTATTGGTCGGTACTCTTTCTACCATCTTTCCTTTACATGAGGAGCAATCGCTGGAAACTGCGCCGCATTTAACAAAAGGGGCTATTTTATTAGCGTTTTTTAGGGCATTTTAAGAAAGACAGGCATCTCGCTTGCCTATCATATTGCATGAAAAGAGAAGATAAACATATCGATCAATTTGGCCACACCAATAACAAGTTTAGAGAAGGCCGAACTAAACAGCAAGTAAATATTCAACTACCTAATTACAAGGATTTGAACGACAATAATTTGGGGAACATTTGGGATAGGTAATCGTAATGCTATTGCGAGTATCAGAAACTTAGACCGGGATGCTGAATCCCGTTCTTTGTTTTAAGCATTCTATTACATTGAAAACAATAGGACAACGGCCATAATGCATAAAAGTGGCAAACATCCGGTTTTTGAACGCAGGCTGGTGTAGCCCCGGAAACTCCCTACACTCGGCTGGGCGGCTCAAGTAATGCTGACATTTATTGTCGGATAGGAAATGACAGGGTATTGAATTCATGATTTGCATACTCCCCTCACTCGAGCGCTCCACGTACTTTTCCGAAAATTCACCATAGTCCAGGTCGATAGCCTCGGCAAGCCTTAACACATCTTCGTCTTCAAGGTTTATCATTAGTTGCCGGCAACAATTCCCACAGGATGTGCAGTCGATATGGGGAGATAGCTCTTTATTCAATTCCTGTACATAACCGTCCAACTCCTCACTATCCCATTCTTTCAAGAAACCTCTAAAGGCAGTATTCTCCTCCGCTTTTACCTCGGCTATCTCCGCAATTACCGAAAGGTTCAACTCCAGCATAGCCTGCAATTTAGCCGGATAAAACAATTTACCTATGAATTAGCGCAAAGAATGCAATGAGAAGTCTGAGGTGAAATATACTGCCTTGAAAAACAAACTTTTACGATTGAATTAATATGTTTCCCTGCATGATGCTGCTGATCGTGGCAAGCCGGACAGTTTTTAAGTCGTTTTTAGCTCGTACGTAAGCTTTTAGGTGTACTTTTGCACCCCCGAATAAACCATCGGGATTTTTTTATGGAAGAAAACAATATTGTTAACTCAAACGCTGAAGGGCAGGAACAGCAACCAGTTGCTGAACAAGCAGTGGAAACTGTTACAGCGACAACAAACACACCTGCAGAAGAAACAGCTACAGAACCTGTTGCTGCAAAATTACCGGTTGAAGAAAGACTGGCTACTGCTCATGATGATTTTGACTGGACTGTTGACAAAAGAAACGTTAGTCACTATTCAAAAGATGAGAAAGAAAGCTACGACAAAGTTTATGAAGGCACCTTCGTTCAGATTGAAGATGGTGAAATAGTAAACGGAACAGTAGTGGCGCTTACAAAAACCGATGCTGTTATCAACATTGGATTTAAGAGTGATGGCCTTATTTCACTGAACGAATTCCGTGATTTAGCCAGCCTCAAAGTGGGCGAAACTGTTGAAGTTATGGTAGTAGAGAAGGAAGACAGGGATGGAAACCTTCACCTCAGCCGTAAGTCAGCAAGGATCTTCCGTGCATGGGAGCGCATTGTGGAGGTACACAAAACAGGCGAAATCGTTACAGGTATTGTTACCAGCAAAACGAAAGGTGGTCTTATCGTTGACGTATTTGGTATGGAAACGTTCTTACCAGGTTCTCAGATCGACGTTAAACCCGTTACTGACTACGACCAGTTTGTTGGTAAAACAATGGAGTTCAAGGTTGTTAAGATTAACGAAGCAATCAAAAACGCCGTTGTATCACATAAAGCCCTTATCGAAAGCGATATAGAAGCTCAAAGGGCACAGATCATGAGCCAACTTGAAAAAGGTCAGGTACTGGAAGGAACGGTTAAGAACATTACAGACTTCGGTGCATTTATGGACCTGGGTGGCTTAGACGGCTTGTTGTACATCACCGATATTTCATGGGGCCGCATCAACCACCCTTCAGAAGTGGTGAAGCTGGACCAGAAACTACAAGTGGTAGTATTGGATTTCGACGACGACAAGAAGCGTATCAGCCTTGGCTTGAAACAACTTACTCCCCACCCATGGGATGTGCTGCCTGAAACCATTGGCGAAGGCGCAATCGTGAAAGGTAAAGTTGTAAACATTGAAGACTACGGTGCATTCCTTGAAATACTTCCGGGTGTTGAAGGCCTGGTTCACGTTAGTGAAATTACCTGGGCTAACACACCTATCAACGCTAAAGAGTTCTTCAAACTTGGCGATGAGCATGAAGCTAAAGTGGTAACACTTGATAAAGAAACCCGCAAAATGAGCCTTTCTATCAAACAAATGACAGAAGACCCATGGAGCAACATTGATACAAGGTTCCCAGAAGGCAGCCGCCACAAGGGTGTTGTTAAAAACATTACTCCTTATGGTGTATTTGTTGAACTGGAAGCTGGAATTGGTGGCATGATTCACATTAGCGACCTGAGCTGGTTGAAGCATTTTAACCACCCATCTGACTATACTAAAGTAGGCCAGGAAATAGAAGTGGTTATCATGAGCATTGATAAAGAAAACCGTAAGCTTCAACTTGGCCACAAGCAACTTGAAGAAGATCCATGGAACTCGCTGGAAGATACTTTCGCAGTTGGATCAATCCATGAGGCAACAGTAATTCGCAAGGATGATAAGGGTGCTGTTGTGCAGCTTCCTTACGGCCTTGAGGGCTTTGCTCCTAACCGTCACCTTTCAAAAGAAGATGGAAAGAGCATTGGTGCTGACGAAACAGCAGAATTCATGGTTATTGAATTTGATCGTAACGAGAAGCGCATCGTAGTTAGCCACACCCGTATTTGGGAGCAAGCTAAGTACGAAGAGAAAGAAGCTGCTAAGAAAGAAGCTCGCGCGGATGCCGACAAGACAACAAAGGCAGTTAAGAACCTTCAAAACAAGGTTGAAAAAGCTACCCTTGGCGATCTTGGTGCACTAGCGCAGATTAAAGAGAAACTGAAGAAAGAAGAAGGTGGAGCAGAAGGTGCAAATAACCAATAATCCTCAACTACCTTAAAAGATAAATCCCGCTACCGAAAGGAGCGGGATTTTTTTATTTGCAACGACTAGAAGTGCGCATTACGGCTAATTTTCATTTTTCGGATCACCTGCGGGTAACCCAGCTATCACAGGTAGATGAATTACATTTTACGCAATCTTTACATTGAGACTATATTACGATCACATTAGGATCACACGACGATAACACTACATCACTTCCCATACAAGCCGCATACAAATCTATATCTACCCTACTACCATCCGATCAATCCTAAGTGTTGCGGTTATCACTCTCCACTGTCATTAGTAGTTAGTCCGGCTGTACACCAAATCTCTTATCTATGTACTAATATCTAATATCTATGTACTAATACCCCACCCCCCTTCATTAACATTTCCTTGCACCACTGATCCTCAACCACCAACCGCTCGTCTCATCTTAGCTTGACATTCGCTGGCACAGAGATTGATATTTGCCGGGCACAAATGTTTATACAAGATATGAGAGATCAACTTACAGAACCGTTAGTAAAAATTGCAAAAGCCCATTTAAGAGAGTTAACAACAGAAGTAAAAGAGACAATCGCCACTGAGTTTTGCGGCAGCAAATCGATTAAGCCAGAAGTGAATTTTACCTCAGCACAGCTATGGTTTATTCAAAAAAATATGAGAACTGCAGCTAGCAGAAGAAGATAGTTTTTAGGGGTTGAAATAAACTGAAAAGGCTGCCAAAAAGGCGGCCTTTTCTTTTTATGCTTTTCTAAGGCTTTTACCAGTGAGATGAATAAATACATCTTCGAGATTTGCCTGCTTCACTTCCTTTGGCCTTTCAAAGCCCGTGGCCACAAGTTCATCAATAAGTTTATCGGGAGTAGCCAATGCAATAATCCTCCCGGAATCTACTATCGCTACCCTATCACAAAGTATTTCAGCTTCGTCCATATAATGGGTGGTAAGTATTACAGTTGTTCCCTGCGATCTTATGGTTTTTATCAAATCCCACAAGTTTCGCCTTGCCTGAGGATCAAGGCCTGTGGTTGGCTCGTCAAGGAAGATGATACGCGGCTTATTTATAAGGGTTGTGGCAATAGAAAACCTTTGTTTTTGGCCACCACTCAAATGCTTGAACTGAGACCTGGCCTTATCGCGCAAGTTCACCTTGTCAAGAAAAGCCATAGCGTCTACCTTTTCGTTGTAAAGCCCGGCAAAGAGATCAATCAACTGAACAAGGGTAAGATTAGGGTAATAGCCACTGGTTTGTAACTGAATGCCTATTCTCTTTTTAACCTCTGTAGGATGGGTGTCAATATCAAAACCATCCACTACCACCCGGCCTAGTGTTTTGGAACGTAGCGTTTCTATAATTTCCAGCGTAGTGGATTTTCCGGCGCCGTTTGGTCCCAGCAGCCCAAATATTTCACCCTCATACACGTTGAAGCTGATGCCCTTTAATGCCTGGAACTCACCGTAATTCTTTACGAGATTAGTAACCGAAATAATGATTTCATTTTGCATGTATAGGCGCGAAACTACTATTTACGTAGGAAGATCTGGGTGAAGTAAACAATGCCTTTCGCATCTTTAGCATAGCCCAGTCCCATCAGGTTAAAGTTACCCTCCAGGTTTTTGCGGTGAGGCGCACTTTTTATCCACCCATCCACTACATCCTTTGCCTCATCGTGTCCGAACGCCACGTTTTCTGAAGCCCCTCCTATCCTTCCTATCTGGTCCTCGATGGTTGCAATTCTTTTTTCAAAGCCGCTGTGCCCAAAAGCTGCTCTTCTTGCTGCCATATTATGGCTGTGCAAATACGCTTGTTCGCTGGCGGCCTTTTCTAGTACCAGTGGTTGCAATCCTTTCTTTTGCCGGTATTGATTAGTATAGTAAAGTACATCCTGCTCCATCTTTGCACCTGCATAAACCCGCTTCACCTCTTTAGGTTTTGGGGAAGAAGTCGTTGTTGAAGGCACAGGTGATTTAGCTGGCACTTTCTTTTTATTGCATGCGGCCAGTAGGAGCAAAATACCTGAAACAAGGAAAAACCTTATGAAAAAAGCCATAGCATAAAAATACTATGGCTTCCACAATCATATTGTTAAAGAATTTATTTGATATGCGACTCCAGCTCGTCCATCATATCGGAACTTCCAATAAATAATGGCGTACGCTGGTGTAACTCAGTTGGGTGGATGTCGAGTATTCGCTCCTTACCGTTAGTAGCCCTTCCTCCTGCCACTTCCACTATAAAAGCAAAAGGATTGCACTCATACAGCAGCCTTAGCTTGCCCTTCGGCTTATCGATGGTTCCAGGGTACATAAATATCCCCCCTTTCAATAAGTTCCTATGCACATCGGCAACCATGCTTCCAATGTATCGTTGTGTGTAAGGCCCACCATCTGATTTGGTTTTTCTTTGACAAACATTAATGTAGCTCCTAACCTTTTCTTCGTACTGGAAAAAGTTTCCATGATTTACGGAGTAAATTTTGCCTTTGGGAGGACATTTAATATCGGGATGGCTTAGTGTAAACTCACCAATCGAAGGATCAAGCGTGAACCCGTTCACTCCTCTTTTGGTTGCGTATACCAGCATTGTGCTGCTTCCGTAAACCACGTAACCGGCCGCCACTTGCCTGCTTCCCGGCTGAAGGAAATCTTCTTTAGTAGCCGGCGAACCCACCGGGCTTACGCGTTTATACACCCCGAAAATAGTACCTATGGACACGTTTACATCTATATTACCGCTACCATCCAAAGGATCCATCAGCAATACATACTTGCTGTTATTGCTAATTTCATCATCAAAAATCACCACATCGTCCAATTCCTCGCTCGCAATACCTGCACAACTAATTCCATGTTGTAAAACGCCCGAAAACTGGTCGTTTGCGTAAACATCCAGCTTCTTAACCTCTTCTCCCTGTATGTTAGTACTTCCGGCATCGCCCAAAATATCAACAAGGCCGGCTTTATTAACTTCCACATTTACCCTTTTGGAAGCAAGCCCTATATCGCGTAACAAAGAACTTAACTCGCCTGTTGCCTGGGGAAAATCGCGCATTTGCTGAATTGTAAACTCATCCAGCGTTAAAACCCGCCTGTCAATAGTGGCCATCATATCATGCATTTTGCTGTAAAGGTAGCGCGAAATAGCTTTTTGCAAGCAATGGACCAACGGACGTTTTCGAATGAGTAAACAGTAACTATTTTTACAGGAAAAAGATGATCATAGATCAACTGGATAACGCAACTAGGTATAGAAGTATACACCCATTGTTTGCAACAGCTTTTGAATACCTGAAAAGCCTCGACCTTTCTAATCTTACCACAGGTAAATTCGAAGTACAAGGAAGTGAAATTAAAAGCATTATTAGCGAAGGAACGGGGGTAACAAAAGAAGACTCCGTTTCAAAATTTGAATGCCACAATAAGCATATCGATATTCAATTACTGGTAGAAGGTAGTGAATCATTCGGCTGGCGAAGCAGGTTAAGCTGCACGGAGCCCAAAGGCGACTACAACCCAGAGATAGATGTTATATTCTACAACGACCAACCCGACATGTTTTTTACCTTAAAGCCAAAACAGTTCGTGGTTTTCTTCCCTGAAGACGTGCATGCTCCACAAATAAGCAGTGGAATTATCAGGAAGGTAGTGGTTAAGATTAAGGTGTAATTCCGTTACCTCTCTCCTGCTTATAGTTAGATATTCAAGTTATTATCATGTTTCTATTTAGAATTATTTAATTTGGCGAAACTATTATGAACAGGCTCTTAGGCATTTTTATTGTACCCAACTGAAGATTAGAAAATGTACAATATTTCAATTTTTGACGACGACGAGAATATCCTGGAGTTATGCAGTTTCATACTTGAACAGAAGGGCTATAATGTGAAAACTTTTGATAATTGCAATAACATTGTTGAAGTTGTTCGCAGCGAAAAGCCTGACTTGATATTTATGGATAACTGGATTCCTGAAGTGGGCGGAATACAAGCTACCCGTGCGATAAAAGGGGAAGACGATCTGAAACAAATTCCTGTTATCTATTTTTCCGCCAATAACGATATTAAGCTCCTTGCAGAAAAAGCAGGGGCAGACACTTATCTACCGAAGCCATTCGACATTTCTGATCTCGAATCTGTCGTTGAAAACACTTTAAAACCGATCGCTAAAAGTTAGGCGATCTTTCTTCTTTTTTGGGTAGCACAGCCTTTGGCTTTTGCTCAGGCTGTTTCTCTTCCTGTTTAGGTTTGTCCTTAGGTTTCTTATCCCCCGGTGTCTGCGACTGATCTGCAGGTGGAACTTTGCTCTCCGGTGCTATATAGTAATCGCTCGCTCCAGGATCAGGCGCGTAATCGCTTTCCTCTCCTGGCTCTAACTCTCCTCCTTCTGTAACCTCGTCTGGTTGTGCAGCTTCATAGTCTAATACAGCTGGCGTAAAGTTTTCAGGCTTTACAAATTGTGATTTGGTGTCAATTCCGGTGTTGCGGTCGGCTGCAGCCTTACCGTAGAAATAAGCCCATATAGGTAACGCCACAGAAGAACCTTGCCCAACATCGGAACTAAATCTTACAAACCTGTCATCACAGCCTGTCCAGATACCAGCAATGAGTTGTGGCGTAAACCCAATAAACCAGGCGTCACTGTTGTCGTTTGTAGTACCTGTTTTCCCGGCTATTTCACCCTGAACTCCGTAACTCCACATTCTTCTACCCGTGCCCGAGCGTATAACCCCCTGCATCATATTGGTAACCTCGTAGGCTGTTACGTCGTTAATTACTTCTTTCCGCTCCGGCATAAACGATTCGAGTACATTGCCAAACCTATCTTCAATTCTCGTGATGAACATCGGTTTAACAGTAAACCCCCTGCCGGGAAACATGCTGTAAGCCTGCATCATTTCAAAAAGAGAAATTTCAGTGCTACCCAGGGCAATAGAAGGATAAGGCTCTATTTTACTTTGAAGATTACAGTTCTTTAAAAAGTCCACAAAACGCTTCGCTCCTTCATTGCCTTCGGGACCAAGCTGCTTCATAATATAAGCAGTGGCGCAGTTGCGCGACCAGGCCAATGCAGAAGCCATCGACACCGTTCTACCCGTGCAAGTAGTAGAAGTAGCCGGCACAAGACCGTGAGAGCCGAAATCCTGTTGAACATCCACTACCGGGGTTGCCGGCGTAAACCCTCCTTCTTCAATTGCCATTCCGTATAAAAGCGGCTTGATAGTAGATCCAACCTGCCGCTTTGTATTCACGTTTACGTGGTCGAACTTAAACGTCTTAAAGTCTATACCGCCTACCCATGCTTTTACTTCGCCGGTTAAGGCATCCATTGCCATAAAACCGGATTGCAGCATTTGCCTGTGATACTTGATAGAATCGTAAGGCGTCATGATTGTATCCATTTCCCTTTTATCGTTCCAGGCAAAAACCTTCATGGGTACTTTTTGATGGAAAGTAGCTTTGATATCCTCTTCTTCCATACCCTCGCGCGTTAGGTTTTTCCAACGCTCACTTGCCTTCATGGCTGTATTAAGCACATTCTCAAAGCCTTTCCAAACTGTCCCCTTCCTGATATTAGATTGCGAGTTCAGGATAGTTTGCATGTAACTAAGATGTTTACCTACCGCTTCTTCACCATACAATTGCATCCTGGGATTGATGGTAGTGTAAATTTTCAAGCCATCGCGATACAAGTCGTAATTTTCACCGTTGGAATTCGTGTGGGTTTTGCACCACTTCTTCATTTCTTCGCCAAGTACCATCCGAAAATAAGGAGCAAGGCCGGCAGTTTCGTCTAGCTTACGATACTTACTAAGGTCAATTGGTTTTGTCTTAAGTTCCTGGAACTGGTCTTCAGTGAGCATTTTGTTTCTCACCATCTGTTTAAGTACCGTGTTTCTTCTGTCCAAGGCATTTTTAGGCCTGGTACGGGGATTATACAGAGAAGGCCCTTTAAGCATCCCGATCAATACAGCAGCTTGTTCTACGTTCAATCTATCCGGCTCCACCTGGAAGAAAGTGCGGGCAGCGTTTCTAATGCCATACACGTTGTCCGAAAATGCAACAGTATTGAGGTAAAGCGTTAGTATCTCATTTTTAGTAAAGTTCCGCTCTAGTTTTAATGCAATAATCGACTCTTTTATCTTTTGAACGCTCCTCTTAAACTTATTTCGGGAATAATTATCCGTAAATAGATTCTTAGCAGTCTGCATTGTAATAGTACTCGCCCCTCCTTCGCTTCCAAGACTAAATATTGCCCGGCCGAGCGAACGGGCATCGATGCCTGAATGTTCATAGAACCTTTCATCCTCCGTAGCAATTGCTGCATTAATTACATGCCTGCTAATATCCTTAAACTCTACGTTGATCCGGTCTTCCAGGTAATATTTACCCATCAGTGTTCCGTCTTCTGCATAAACCTGGCTAGCTAATGAAGCAGACGGATTTTGAATGTCTTCGATGGATGGCATCTTTCCGAGAGCCCCGAAATTTGCCATTACGATTAATAAAACAATAAGCCCAAGCAGGGAAACAAAACTGATCCAAAGAATCTTTACTGATCTCGTCATAGCGCTGAATAGGGTGCAAAGTTAAAATACGCCGGGTAAAGCCTGCTTTATCATATTCCTGTAGGCTTCTACTTGTTTATTCTCCTGTAAAAGTTTCATATTTTCCTCGCTAATCACCAGGTAGGAATATTTAGCAGCACTAAGCCATGGCAAAATTCGAGCCGCAGTAAGCGGTCTTGTTTTGGTAACATAGTCTACCGCATCTCCCGCATCCTTAAACGGGCCAAGGAGCAATATTGTGTACTGCGCATCAATTTTATTGATTGAAACCGGCGGCGGATTGCTCATCCGGCTGCCGTTGAAACGAACAAATGAGTTCTTGCCTTCATTGATATATACATTATCCACCCTGTCCAGTACTACCGCTACAAAGTGTTTTTCAGCGGCGTTAAAACTAAATAGAGGCTTTGAAGCTAATGTATCCGGCTTGTCAGGCTTAAGCTTCAACGAATCTCGTTTAGGCAGTTCCGTAACTTTCAATTTGTTATTAGCAAAACTACTGTCTGGCTTTCTTGTATCTTGCAAGCCGTAAGTATCAAGGTCTACTCTTTTCGCTACTTCTTCCTCTTCAACTTTTGCGT
Organism: Bacteroidota bacterium; assembly: GCA_023433265.1. Lineage (GTDB taxonomy): Bacteria > Bacteroidota > Bacteroidia > Chitinophagales > Chitinophagaceae > JAEZDR01. The sequence continues at coordinate 35,894 of JAEZDR010000073.1, forward strand.
CGAGTTTGGTGAGATATTCTTCTATTTCCTTACGCCGCTTCAGTACATCAATCATGGTAATAGCGCGTTCCGAAAGCGGTGTCGGAGGTGTTTTTTTAGTTAGAGCCGTTAATTTTAAGATGGCAGTACTGTCCTCTTTTTGCTTTATATAATAAATGCTTTCGATAAACAGCAACTGATCGGTCCAATACTTACTTCCATACAAACTGTCAGCTTTCTCTTTCTCCGCTTTTGCCCGTTCAAAATCCCCTTCAACAAATAGATTATAAATATTCTCGTACAGCTTGGTTGCACCCTCCTCGACGTCATCCGCTGATGTTTGATTTGACATCATCTTGTTCCACTTACCAGTACCAAATTCGGTGGAAAGAACGGAGGCGGCTGAATCAGCAAGTTCTTTATCTCCCTCCTTACCTGCGGCAAACGATAATTTGAAGAGAGCCTCTTCTTTATATTGGGATTTAGGAAAACGCTTCAACAATTCTTTATAGGACCTTACTGCTGCAGGATAGTTGCTAAGTTCTTCCAGGAAAAGATTACCATTATCCAAAAGCGCTTTTTCGATAACACCCTCTGCCGCCGAAATTTCTTCTTTAGTTGAAGGCACTTCGGTACTTACTTCAGTTTCCTTCTTTTTTTCGCCTTTTTCATCTAATGTTTCAATTGCTGCAATGTCTACATCAAGTACATCTCCGGCTACCGAAAGTGATCGCTCAATGGCAGCATCCCGTCGCCAATTGTCTACATTGGGACGTTTACCCCATCGCTGCTGAAACTCAGAGAACCCCCTTGATTTTGCACTATTGCTATTGAAATACCATTCGCCCTTTGTATCGCCAAACAAGTCCTTGGGTTTATCGTTGGAGCTAGAAAGGTTAAAAGGCGCTCCGGGCGTTCCTCCCTCGCCTGCTGCTTCAGCTCTTTCCTTTCTTTTCTTTTTTCTATTCGCAGCCGCAGCCTTTTTGTAATATTCAATCTTTTCCTGTTCAGACAGCGAGGCAATGTATAAGAGGCTATCCTGTACCTGTACGTCTTTTATGTTTTTTGCTATCTTCCCCAAAACCGGTTTGAAACTAGTAGCTATACGTTGTTCCTCACCCTTTAATACAGCAACATCGAGGCTGTCATAAAACCTGGCAGCATCCGTATATTTCTCTAGTTTATATGCCACATCGGCCAACAGGAAAAATGATCTGGACTTTTGCTCCTGGTTTGCAGCGTTTTTAGGATGTACGGCTTTTAACAGCATCTGTTCAGCTCCCGGCAAATTCTTTCGCTCCAGTTCTGCTTTGGCAGCGGTGTAGTATATCACGTCCCGGTATTGGGCATACTTGTCTTTCGATGCTAATTTCAAAAGCTCCGCTATTCGTTTTTGTATTTCATCATTACTTGAGCTTACCGCCTTTACTGCATTCAGCGTGGCATTAACCTCCATTACCGGGTCGTTTGTTTTCCGGGCCGACTCATTGAACAATTCAGCAGCCCCGGCAGCATTCCCCGCTAAAGTGAGAAGTTGTCCGGCTAGATATTGCTTTCTCGCTTTCTCAGTTACTCCGTCTGCTTTATCAAGTGATGCGACTATGTAATGAGCAGCGCTGTCGTAATTTTTCTGTTTATAAAACCAATAGCCAGACAATTCGTCAAGGTCTGCTTTCAGGCGTTTTGGAAAGGCAGGATCGTTTCGTAAAATTTCTATCATTCCAATTGCCTCGCCCATTTTACCGCTCTCAATAAAAACCCTTACCAACCACACCAAAGCATCGTTGCGGCTTGGAGGGCGCGACATAGTCTTTTTTACCAAATTGGCTTTTTCGTCAGTAGCGATCGTGAAAATCTTTGCCTCATTTGATGCATTACTACCAATAGGTATGTGATAACCCCCATCTTCTTTTGGTGAGAAAGCGTAATTGATATATTGAAAGGTGTGATATGCAGAATCAAGGTCGTTTTTATAAAAATAAGCCTGTCCTAGCAACAGGTACATGTTATCTACCCAATCGCTGCGGAGGTCATGCAGAAGTATACCAGCAGTACATTTATATATGAGCGAGTCAATTTCCGTCTTTTCCTGCGCCGTTGTACTAAGGGAATAATTGTAATAGCTCAAAAGACTATCGTAATTGTCTTTGTGGGATGCCTTTGCGCGGGCCAAAAGTTCATCAAGTTTTACCTGGCTATTGTAATAATAGTTGAAATGTGTAAATGAGTTCTGGCTGAACCTTTTAAAAAAGTTCCATTTCTTGTTCTGCGTTTTTTCGGCCCTAAGCAAACGGTTCTGGTAGCGCTTGGGTTTTTCCTTTACCTCTATCTCCGTTCCAGGCTGGGCGTTCAACCCAGTCGAAAAAAATACCACTACACAAAAGAGAAAAACCTTTAAACTCGACTTCATGCAAATACAACGTTGATTTATAACGCTCAAGCGGACAAAAATATTTTTAAAAGTACATCTATTTTCATTTTATGCCTGTTAAAGCCTCTCGTACCTGTTCTACCTTTAATTTTGATTAATATATATGGCAACCTCAGAACCCAATCCAGCACTAAAAAGGCTAAAAAGCCGATACAGGTTTGTTATAATCAACGACGATACATTCGAAGAAATCGTAACATTTAAGTTAACCCGGAGTAGTGTTTACGTATCGTTCAGTATGCTTTTTGTACTTCTAATAGGGTTAACAGTGGCTTTATTAGTCCTCACACCGCTCAAATATTACATACCCGGCTATGGCAGACAAAGCGCTCAGAAAGAGTTACAAGTACTAAAGTTGCACACCGACTCGCTGGAACGTGCCTTGTTGTATAAAGATCAGTATTTAAAAAACATACAAACGGTACTTTCGGGGGGCGTACCAGATCAAATTGACACCACCGCCATTACCATCCCTGAGTATGAGGTATCCAACGACTAAGAAAGGCAACAAACATTTGCTACTGCAATACCTCGGGTTAACATTTCAACTCGTCGTTACAATAGCCTTGCTCCTGTTTGCCGGCAGTTGGCTGGATAAAAAAATGCAAATGCAGTTTCCGGTTTGCGTGTGGTTACTACCTTTAGCCGGCATTATTGCAATGATAGTAAAAGTGATAAAGGATACTTCCAAAAACAACCAATGAATAAGCGAACCCTGCTACTACTAACAATCGTTTTTGTAGTGCTCAATGCACTGTTTATTGTTTTCGCTGCCAGGCTTGCGGCAGCAAATGTTGATAATGAGGTATTGATTGTTACGAATCTGTTGTTGTACATCCTTTCAATACTTACACATTTCATGCAGGTTAACGCCCTGAAAAATAAGAACCCGCAGGTTTTTGTCAGGACCGTAATGGCAGGTACCATGATTAAACTATTTGTCTTGGCAACAGCAGTGCTGATCTATCTTGTAGTCGCTAAAGAAAACAGGAATATTCCGGCCGTATTTGGTGCTATGATTGTCTATGTGGTTTACATGATAATTGACACCCGATCTTCATTAAGCCTGAATAAAAGCAGAAATGTCAGGAATTGAGCATCCCATGGAAGCCCTCAGGGAGTATTTGCCCGAGGGTAGTTTTGAAGGGGTTGTTGAATACATTCATAAATACAGGGTTCATCTTACAGTTACACGAGCGAGAAAAAGTGTGCTGGGTGATTACAGGCATCCGGTGATGGGCAAGAATCACAGGATTACCGTGAATGGCAATTTGAATAAATTCGAGTTTCTTATCACCCTGTTGCACGAGATAGCCCACCTGCTAACCTTCGATCAGTATGGAAATAAAGTGGATTCGCATGGGCAGGAATGGAAAAAGGAGTACAGCAGCTTACTGGTTACCTTCGTAAGAAATAGCATCTTTCCGCCCGACATTGTACAAGTACTAAGAAAATCTATTGCAAGCCCCTCAGCTACAGCTAACGGCGAGACCGAACTACTTTCCGTATTAAGAAAGTATGATGAAAACAGGAAACCTGGTTGGGTCATGATTCAAGACCTTCCTCCTCACTCAAAATTCCGAACGCCAGACGGAAGAGTCTTTAAGATTATTGGCAAATTGAGAAAGCGCTACCGCGCAACCGAAGTTCGTACGGGCAATGGCTACTTGTTTAACCCTATTTACGAAGTTTATTTCCTGGAGGGCGAATAGCTGCTTTTTACGACTAATTTTTTCATTTCTATCCGTAGTTTCTAACAAAAAGTTTTTAAGGTTGGAATATGAAGGTATAAAGTAGAATTGTTTGAAATAAGCTGGTAAGTTTGCCGCCCGATGAGTATTACCAAACTGTCAGTAAACATCAACAAATTTGCTACCCTTAGAAACAGCAGGGGGGGAAACAATCCCGATGTAGTAAAGGCAGCAATCGACGCGCAGCTTTTCGGTGCTGATGGCGTAACCGTCCACCCGCGGCCCGACGAAAGACATATCAGGTACGCTGATGTTCGTGAAATAAAAAAAATAATCACCACAGAATTTAATATTGAAGGCAATTGCCGCGAGCAAAAGTTTGTTGACCTCGTGCTGGAAGTTAAACCTCACCAGGTTACTTTAGTTCCCGACGTAGAAGGGCAACTCACAAGCGATCACGGTTGGGATACCATAAAACAAGGCGATTACCTCAAGGAAATAATCAGCATCTTCAAACAGGCTGGTATTCGTGTTAGCATCTTCGTAGATGCAGATGTTAGAATGGTTGAAGGCGCTGCTGCTACCGGTACAGACAGGATTGAATTATATACTGAAAACTATGCAAGGCAATACGCTGCCGGAAATGGCATGAAGGCTATCAAACCTTACATTGAAGCAGCAAAGCTGGCAAACACCCTAGGTTTGGGTATTAATGCGGGGCACGACCTCGACATGAATAACTTGAAGTATTTCAGGGAGAACATTCCTCAGCTGGCTGAAGTAAGCATAGGGCATGCATTAATTTGCGACGCTTTGTACCTGGGCTATCAAAATACTATACAGCTTTATAAACGTCAACTGGGTTAAAATCTAAGTTTAGAAAAGGAAGCGAGATGTACAAGATTTTCGGAATCAGAAGTTGTGATACTATTAAAAAGACTTTGAAATATTTCAAGGATAAAGACCTTCCATTTAGTTTCCACGACTATAGAATTGAAGGCATAGAAAAAGAAGTAATTGAAGAATGGGTGAAACAGGTGGGTTTGGATACTATCTTCAACAAGAAAAGCACAACCTGGCGCGAACTTGACGAAGCCTTTCAGAAAACCATCAACACAGAGAAAAAAGCAATCAAATTAATGGCCGACAGAACTACGCTGATAAAAAGGCCGGTTATTACCAAGAGAGGTAAAGTGGTAGCCATAGGATTTAGCGAAGAAGACTTTAAAGAAAAGTTCAGGACATAGTAATAACGTCCCTAATTCATAGCATCCTTGACGCGCTTATAGCAGTGCTTCCTGGAGGAGAAAGCTTAATAATTCCGAAACCAAACTGTTCGGAATGTTACGGCCGCATCTGAGTACGCGGTTTACCCCTGCTTTTTTGCTGGTTTCGTTTTGCTTTGTGTAGGAGGGGCAGCTTGCTTTTTGGGCAACACTTCTTCCAGTTTTGCAAGCAGTTCGGGACCTCTCAGGTTTTTACCAATAATGATCCCATTCGGATCTATTAGCAGGTTTTGAGGGATAGAGCTAATCCGGTAAAGCTGTGCAGCCTGGTTGTTCCAATATTTAAGATCACTCACATTAGTCCATGTAAGATTGTCTGCTTTAATTGCCTGCAACCATGCTTCCTTATTCTGATCGAGCGATACGCCCAAAACTGTGAAATTGTTATTCCGGTATTTGTTATAGGCAGCAACAACATTTGGATTCTCAGCACGGCAGGGTCTGCACCAAGCAGCCCAAAAATCAACAAGGACATACTTACCTTTAAACTGCGATAAGGACACTGGTTTGCCGTTAACATCATTTTGGGTAAAGTCCAGCGCCTTACTACCGATAGAACCTACTGAAGCACTTGCTAAAACTTCGGCCATGTGCTTTCCGTATTTGCTGTTTCTCGCAACCTCTCCTAATTGGTTTAATCGGTTCTCTGCCAATTTCGCATCTTTATTCAAATCAGTATCCCATGAGTACGCGAGAACCATCGCAGCCATGGGTGAGTTGCTTTTTCGGCTGATGAACCTGTCCACGGTATTCTGGTAGATATTATATACAACAGACAATGCTGTTTTTAAACTATCACGGGCCTGGGTAGTTCGTGCAGCCTGCGAAGTGCCTTTATAATATTCAACCAGGTCATTGATTGGTTTCACGTAGATAAGGAAATCTTCATAGTCCTTATGATACATTCCGCCATTTACCTGTCCGTTGTAAACATCGTTTGCAACCGCATTTACAACCAGTTCCTCGTTGCCCATAAATAAAACCATACGCTGGTTTACAGAAGGGAAAACGAGAAACCTTGTATCAACATCAGGTACGCTACCAGTCAATTGAAACATGCCCTGGTTTACTGTGCCACTGGCCAGCGTATCCTGTTCGCTACCCGGATTCACCATGTACACCGGCGACCCATCAGGTAGGCCCTGTATCTTGCCTGTTACCCGAAAAGCCTGCGCATTCGCAGAAATCATTACAACACCGAGGAATAGCTGGAGAATAAGTTGTTTCATATACTTTTTAAGCAACCCATTACTTAGGGCATCGCAGCGTGCAATTTATGGGTTTAGCCGTTAAGTAAACGTAAATACCATCCAAAAAATAGGGCACGCCGCAGGCCAAATCCTAGAATTTAAAACCAAACGTAACCAGTGCCACCCCTCTTGTATTCCTGATGGTTGCAAATGTATTGGCCACGTCGTTCAGCATGTAGGGGAAGGAAACGTCTTTCACAATTGTATGTTGATATGTAAGATCTATGAACATCCCGTATTTCCTAAAACCAATACCCCCACTTAATACCGTACGGCTGGCATCCAGGTCTTTGCTTTTGTAGGGACTTCCATAATAAGCAGCGCCTACACGGAACATTACCGGATCGAACTTCAATTCGCCTCCTACCCTGAAATTGAAATTACCTTTATTGAAAGCTTTAACTGCGTTGTTCACGGTCCTATAAAGTTCCTTCCCTGCAACATCCTCTTCGCTGATTGTAAAAAATCGTGAGCCTCTATGGTTTACATACTCTACATC
>JAEZDR010000004.1 GCA_023433265.1 Bacteroidota bacterium
CCGGAAGCAGCAATGGATGGAAACTCTGAGAAGTTAGTATTTCTTTCAGACGGAATGATGTTAGAATACAGAATGGCCTGCGGCGACTGCCCTTCAGGCTGCATGTACAATAGAATCTGGCAATTCAAAGTGCCATATAGCCAGTGCGATGTGCAATATCTTGGTGCGACAAACCCAGGGTTTGGCTTTCCTCCTCCGCCAGGTATATTCGATTGTTTTAGAGGAACGATAATGTCGTTTGATGGTTTTACTTTATTCAACGTACAAGAAAAAAATGGAACCGTTGCATTGAAATGGAAGTTTGAAGGTGAGGGGAATACATCTTTTGTGGTGGAGAGATCGGCAGACGGTGTAAAGTTTATGGAAGTGAGCAAACTGTTCGCTACAGAACCTGTGGAAATCTACAGAGCAATTGACAATGATCCTTTACAGGGAACCAGCTTCTACCGCATAAAAGCGATTGAATCGGACGGAACTTCACGCTATTCACCTATTGAGCGGGTAGTTGTTTCAAAAAGCCAACAGGTATCTGTGTATCCTAACCCTGTTATAGGGAAAGCCATAAATGTGAGGCTTACCACGCCTGCCGCGCAGGTAGAACTTTGCCTCGTGTCGCCTAATGGCCAACAAGTAGCTTTGAAAAAGGATAGGAATATTGTGCCCTCACAATTCTTTAACCTTTCTATTCCACAGGTGCAGCCTGGATTATACTGTCTTATCATTATTGCAGATGGTAACCGTACTGTAGAAAAGCTGATTGTAGAATAGTTTCCGCCATTGTTTCCAGGGGGAGGCGCCATGCAAGGCCCTGTAAAACAGTTACCTGAAATTCAGCTTAAAGAAGATATATTACTTCTAATGTCTATTTAATGACTGTTGGATAATCTTTCTGCAATCGTTTGCGTCTTAGCTTCCGTACAAACATAATTGAGAGACACCTATGAAAAACATCTTCCTCACCACCGCATCGGCGCTACTATTGTTAGCTTCCTGCCAGAAGCAAATGTCGCCGGTACCCGAAGAATTGCCTGCGCAGCAAGACCAGGCGCTTACTATTAACACACCAGCGGGTGGCAATTTTGACGCCGTGCCTAATGAACTGATTGTTAAGTTCAAAAAAGGCATTCCTGAACATGCAAAGGGCAATGCTTTTGGCAGGGTTAAAGGAAAAGTCAAGGAGAAAATCAGGACCAAACTAATGGAGCGCTTCAACGAAGACGAAATCTACCTGATAACAACCTCTGAAAATGCCAAAGACGCTCTCGCTAAAATAAAGGGAGCAGAAATAGAATATGCAGAGCCTAATTACATTATGCGGCACAACGCCGTAGCCAACGATCCTTATATTTCAAACGCTGCTATGTGGGGCTTGAGCAACAGCACTTACGGTATTAATGCTCAAACAGCGTGGGCAAACAACAAGCTGGGAAGTTCTAATGTTATTATTGGTGTGATAGACGAGGGTACATTTATTTATCACCCCGACATTCAGCCCAATGTCTGGACGCACCCGACAGAGCGTTTTGATGGTATAGACAACGATGGCAATGGCTATATTGACGACGTGTACGGATGGGACTTCTCTCAAAACGATAACACGGTTTACGACGGCCCTGAAGACGATCACGGTACACACGTTGCCGGAACCATTGGCGCAATGGGCAATAACAGCGTTGGCGTAGCCGGCGTAAACTGGAGAGTTACTATGATTCCTGTAAAGTTTCTTGGCGCAAACGGTGGCTCTTTATCCAACGCTATCAAGGCTATTGATTATATCACGGATCTCAAACTGCGTTTGAAAGTAAACATCCCTGCTACCAACAATTCATGGAGCGGAGGCGGCTACTCGCAGGCTTTGAGGGATGCTATCACACGCGCCGGCAATGCAAACATCCTTTTTGTAGCAGCGGCAGGTAACGCAAGTAATAATAACGATGCTACACCCACCTACCCTGCCAGCTATGCAAATGCCAATGTAATTTCCGTTGCTGCCATTACCTCAACAGGTGCTTTAGCCAGCTTCTCCAACTATGGTTCAAGAACCGTTCATATTGGAGCGCCGGGAGCAAATATTCTTTCCACTGTACCTACAAGTACAGGTGGTGCGGGATATGCTTCGTACAACGGAACCTCTATGGCAACTCCGCACGTTACCGGAGCTGTAGCCCTGTATGTTTCAACCCGTCCCGGTCTTTCGGCTGCCCAAATAAAAAGTGCGATCCTTAACAAAGGAGTTTATACCGCAAGCCTCAGTGGAAAAACAACAACCGCAAAAAGACTTAATGTAAGTAAGTTCTAACGGTACATCAGAAGCTCATACAAGGCTGGCCTTCAAAAGCCGGCCTTTTTTCTTTGCTAGAAAGTGTTCTTCCACATCATGCTTTCAACCGGTCGGTCGGGCTGCCCACTGTATTTCGCATTTTTCTTCTGGTTGTATTTCACTTCTATTTCGCCGTCTACAGGGAAGTAAATAAGCTGTCCCACCGGCATGCCTTTATACACTCGCACGGGTTGTTTAACGGAAATCTCTAGCGTCCAGTGGCCGCAAAAGCCAACGTCTCCCTTCCCGGCAGTTGCATGTATATCTATACCCAGCCTTCCTGTTGATGATTTCCCTTCCAGGAAAGGCACATGGGCATGGGTTTCAGTATATTCTTCGGTTACTCCTAAATAGAAGATATGCGGGTAAAGGATAAACCCCTCTTCAGGTATCTCAAAATAATCTATCTCGTTATGAACTTTTGCATCCAGTATATGGTTCTTATAGGTAGCAAGCCATTTACCCAGGTGTACATCGTAACTATTGCTGCCAAGACACTCCCTGCTGTATGGCTTAATAAGAATGGTGGCTTTCTCAATTTCCTGCAGAATTCTTTGGTCTGTAAGTATCACAATCAACAATTTTAATCAGGTGAAACAATTTAGAAGCAAGCTCTCAAGTGGCAAACTCCTATCTTTGCCGCCCGCTAAAAACAACCGGGGCTGTTACCAGATTGCAATTAAAAGCATCGGCAGCAGCAAGAGCTTTACAATGCCTTTGTTTTTTCAACAAGATATTAACCAGACCACCCGCCTTGCTGTATGGCAGATAACAGAGCCAGAATCTTTCTTCCTTGAGAAAGCTTTCTTGCCGCGAACCATACCCCACCCGCAAAAGCGGTTGCAACACCTGGCAGGCCGGTATTTGCTTCAACATCTTTTTCCTGCTTTTCCTTACAAGGAAATGTTGATTGCAGACACAAAGAAGCCTTTCTTACCTAATCACCAGTTTCATTTTTCTATATCCCACTGTGCAAACTACGCTGCGGTTATCGTAAGCA
>JAEZDR010000166.1 GCA_023433265.1 Bacteroidota bacterium
GTACAGACGAGGTAATAAGAAGGGGAAAAAAGATTTACTCATCAGGTAATGTAGAACTTATAGATCATGACCATTTGTTTGGCTCTGTGAGTTTCAGGGTGAGAGACGACAGCTATTCTACCTATTACAAAGTTCATATTTCCAAGTACAAGGATGCGAAGGGTATGTCGCTCAGGTGCGGCTGTCCTTACAACCTGGGAGAGATATGCAGGCACGAGTCGGCAGCCTTATTCCAACTACAGGAACTGCTTGACCGGAATATGCTTGTAAACGAGGAGGATGATGCCTACTACGACCAGCGGCATACGGTGCTTAAAATGCGGCAACTTGACCTTAGGCAAATCAGGGTGCTGGCAGCTCCCCATGTATTCAATGCGGCTGAAGAGTTTTTGAGAAGCAACCGGGTAGCAATAGCAGAAGCGAAGGACGAAAAGGTGGTTGCCGACATTGATTATAAAGGGCACACGCACCACCTCGTAATACAAAAAAATGAGGAGCGTAATTTCGATACAAGTTGCGACTGCAACACGGAAAGCAGGCAACCTCTCTGCGTACACAAAGTAGCCTTGCTACTGCAACTCATCAACAGTTATGGCCCCAATTATTTTGATACCATCCGTAACCTGGACAAAGAAAAAAACAAGTTGCTCGCACTGTATGGTTATTCGCTATCCGACGATCTTGACGGGAAATTTGAGTTCACTATTAAAGCAGGTAAGCCCTTTCTACGGGTGTTGGATCCTTCCATTAAAAAAGTAAGTCAGGCAGACAACCTTGGCTTAGGATCGCAATACACCCAACAACCCCCTCCGGCAGAACTGACGGTAAATACAAAAAGCAATATCCGCCTGGGCCTTGTCGTGAGTTCCAATCAGCACCACTATCCTTACGTACAGTTTGATGTGGTACAAGGGGAAGCTACCGAAGGCGAACGTGGATTTCTTGGTAAGGTAGAGCGGTTGGATGTTACCAAATACATCAATACAGATACACTGAACGAGGACGACAGGCTGCTTCTTCAGCAGGTACGGAAACTGATGCCGGGCGAAGTAACGCGTTACCTCAACAGGAACTCCCCTTTTAGTGGCATCTGGGACAATATTATCCAACAGCATGACGATGAGCTGCCAGAGGACACAAGGCAGTTGATTGTTGAATACCTGCATCCCCGGATTAAGAAGATTTTCAATGATCATAGCGAAGAAGCTACTATATACCACCTGCCCAAAGGCAAGAGCTTCAATACAGCGAACCTTGAAACCGCAAGGCTTTCAAACGATTTCCTGATTCCGGAATTTAAGATATCGGTTGACGAATCCGGCTATTCGCTTGAATGCTTCACTCATATTAATGAGACAATTACGCCCCTGGAAGAAAACGATATGGGATCCCCCGTTTTGTTTCTCGACTCAGGCATTTTCTATACCTGGTTGCGAACCGAAGATGTAATGCTGGTGGAGAAGTTTTTACCAAGCGGCGTTGTTCGTTACACTCCGGAAGAATGGTCCGTTAACCTTAACGATTTTATATTGCCCCTTGCTAAAGAATACAAAGTTGACTTTGGCAACCTCCGGCGTGAAGAGTTGAGAGGTGTAAAACCAGAGTATAAGATATTCCTGAAAGAACGAGGCGACTACCTCGTCTTTCAACCTGTGTTTGAATACAACGACATACAAGTACTCCCCAATGATGCGGAGCAATTGATCTTTCCGCAGGGCGATAAGCTGCTGATTGTAAACCGGGACACTGAAGCAGAGAAAGAACTGCTGCAGAAAATTGAAAACCTGCATTCGGCATTCAAGAAGCTTGACGACGGATCGCTGGCGCTGAAAGGAGTGGATGTACTGAAGAACAACTGGTTCTTTTTGTTCGTAGATGCCATCAAGGAAAACAATATACCGGTATTCGGATTTGAAGCATTAAAAACTTTCCGGTTTAACACAGCAAAGCCATCAACTAAAATATTCATCAGCAGCCATACCGACTGGTTCGATGCGAAGATTGACATCCAGTTTGGCGAGCAGAAAGTAACGGTAGCAGACGTAAAAAAAGCACTAAGCAACAACCAGCATTACGTGCAATTGGGCGATGGATCGCTTGGCATCCTACCCGAAGAGTGGCTAAAGAAGTATGCGCTCTTATTTAAAGTGGGCGAAGGCAAAGCCACCAATATAAAGCTGAATAAATACCAGTTCAGTGTTATTGAAGATTTGTACGAGAAGCGCGATGAAGAAGAACTGGTATTCCAGTTAGAAGAGAAGTATGAGAAACTGAGAGAAGCGCATGGCATTCCACAAATAGAACCGCCGCAGCACCTGCAACCCGTACTAAGGCCTTACCAGGTGTTTGGCTTTCAATGGCTGAACTACCTGAACGACGTACGTTGGGGTGGCATACTTGCTGATGACATGGGTCTGGGTAAAACCATCCAGGCATTGTCGTTTTTGCAACACCACAGGGAGCAGAACGAAAGTCTTAAGGCGCTTGTAGTTTGCCCCACAACCCTGATGTACAACTGGGAAAATGAAATAAAAAAATTCACCCCTGCGTTGCGCTATTACATACACCACGGTGGTACAAGAGTGAAAACTGATCTAAGCCTCGACAATATAGAGGTAATGATCACCACCTATGGTACGTTAAGGAGTGACATTAAGCAACTGCTGGACATAGAGTTTGATTATGTAGTGCTGGATGAAAGCCAGGCTATTAAAAACCCATCCAGCAAAGTAACCAAAGCAGCGAGCCTGTTGAAAGCAAAGAACAGGTTGTGCATGAGCGGTACACCGCTTCAGAACAATACGTTTGACATCTATGCGCAAATGAACTTCCTGAACCCCGGCATGCTGGGAAGTATAGAATTCTTCAAACAGGAGTTTGCATTACCTATCGATAAGTTTGGTGAAAAGGAGCAGAAAGAACACTTGCGGAGGCTGCTGTTTCCCTTTATACTGCGCAGAACGAAAGAACAGGTGGCGAAAGACCTTCCTGAAAAGAGTGAAATGATCCTGTTTTGCGAGATGGATAAAGAACAACGGAGGATTTATGACGCCTACAGGAACGATTACCGCGACCGCATTATGGGGGTAGTGGAAACGGAAGGCATTCAACGAAGCCAGCTTACTATACTGCAGGGTTTAATGAAGTTGCGGCAAATATGCGATAGCCCCGCCATATTAAAAGACGAAGAGTATCCAAACGCCTCTGTTAAACTGGAAGAGCTTGCACGTGAGATAACTGAAAACATCAGCGACCATAAAGCCCTCGTTTTTTCTCAATTCCTGGGAATGCTGGCACTGATAAGAGAACGCCTCGACACGCTTGGTGTTAAATATGAATATTTTGACGGCAGCACCACCCCATCTGAAAGGCAGCGCGCTATTGAACACTTCCAGAACGAACAGGATTGCCGTGTGTTTCTTATCTCGCTAAAGGCCGGTGGTGTGGGCTTGAACCTAACCGCTGCTGATTATGTTTACATAGTAGACCCCTGGTGGAACCCGGCGGTAGAACAACAAGCCATTGACCGTACGCACAGGATCGGGCAAACGAAAAATATCTTTGCCTATAGAATGATATGCAAGGATACGGTTGAAGACAAAATATTGCAATTGCAGGAGCGGAAGAAAGCACTGGCAGCAGACCTGATAACTGATGACAGTGGATTTGTGAAGAGCCTTACGAGGGAAGATATTGAGTACCTGTTCAGCTAGTTGGTGTGGCTTATACCCCAACCGCGCAAGGTTAAGGCGGAGATACACTTAAAGGGTTGGATAACTGCAATCTTCTTGCGCTGATGATTACTTACTTTTATTGCTAATTCTGTTCACTTGAATAAATGGTATAGGAGCCGTTGGTTTTTAGTGGTTGCCCACATAGCAGTGTGGGGCGCATTTATCATTATCCCATTCCTGTTAAGGGATCCGGGGGAGAGCATGGTAGGCCTACCGGAGAGTGTACAGAAAAGATTGCGCTATTTCAACCCGTCGTTAGATGTTACAGTTGCATATAACCTGCTAAACATTGCCTTCTTTTATCTCAATGCTTTTGTTTTGATGCCTTACCTGCTAAAGCGAAAACAGGTAATGGCGTACGCAGCCGTAACTATTATTTGTTTCCTCCTTTTTTTATACGGTATTTATTACATCAGGATTACGCAGGTAGGTGCAGAGTTTGAGGTGCGGTTTCCCAACTATAGCTTCATTAACCTCCTGTTGTTTTATGCATTAAGCGTATTGTACAGGTTCATTTCTGACAGGAACCGCAACGAAGCAAGCAGGCGCGAGAAGGAAACCGAAAACCTGAAAACTGAAATTTCCTTTCTTCGTTCGCAAGTCAGCCCTCATTTCATGTTCAATGTGCTCAACAATATTGTAGCCCTTAGCAGGACACAGCCTGCGCTGGTAGAACCTTCGCTGCTCCAGCTTTCGCACCTCATGCGTTATATGCTCTACGAGAATACAGAAGACACAGTGACCCTGGAAAAAGAGCTAGAGTACCTGGAGAGCTATGTGCGCTTGCAGCAAATGCGTTTTGGTGATGATGTTAAGGTAGAACTTTCCAAACAGGGAGACACAGGCGGCAAATTGATAGAACCGATGTTGCTGATTCCGCTTGTAGAAAACGCCTTCAAACATGGCGTGGGCCTTATTGAAAACCCGGAGATTAAAATCGATATCGTTGTCAACCCTGGAAACATAGACTTTAATATCTGCAACAAGTTCACAAAAGAGAGCGCTCAGCCTAAAGAAAAACACTCCGGCATTGGGCTGCAAAACCTGCAACGACGGCTAAAGCTGTTGTACCCGGGAAAGCACAGGTTGGAGCGTTTAGAAAAAGGTGGCTATTATTGTACAACATTAATGTTGGAATTGAGATGATGCGATGTATTGCCGTTGACGATGAAAAGCTTGCGCTCGACTTACTGGAAGACAACATAAAACGTATTCCATACCTCAACCTTGTGCGCCGTTGTAAAACAGCAATTGAAGCCTCTGCTGTTATAACGGAAGAGGAAGTGGACCTCATCTTTATGGATGTACAGATGCCCGGTTTATCTGGCCTCCAATTCCTTCACACAATGCCCGTAAGACCGCTGGTGATATTGATCACAGCCTATGATAAGTATGCATTGGAAGGCTTCAATCTTAATGTGGTGGATTACCTGGTAAAGCCGGTTCCTTTTGAGCGGTTTCTAAAAGCCTGCAACAAAGCATACGAAATTTTCCGCCTAAAAAAAGCGGGAGCCTCCACCGGTTCAGAAAAAGAAAGGGACTATTTCTTCGTTAACGTAGAGTACAACCAGGTGCGTGTAAACTACGACGACATCACTTACGTAGAGGGTATGAAAGACTATGTGAAAATCCACCTGCAGGATGCAGCCCGTCCTGTAATTACCCGCATGAGCATGAAGGCAATTGAAGAAAGGTTACCTACAGCAGCTTTTATGCGCATACATAAATCGTTCATCGTAGCACTAAAAAAAGTGTCTGGAATAAAGCGGGGTATGGTAGTGATTGAGAAAGATGAGATACCTCTCAGCGACAGTTTTAAGCATAGCCTTGAACAAGCACTTGGAATAGGCCCTGATTCATCAGAACGTTAAGTCCGTTTCATTATCCCAGTTGCTCCTGATAACAATGTTGCGCCTGAGGTCACGAACCACTTCGGGTTGCTTTTTATTCTTCAGGAAGCTGCCATTGTCCCATTTCTTGTTGCCATTACGGTCGTAGAGAACCTTTAACTGGTACTCACCCGGCTTGAACAACCTGCGATACCATGTGCCCTGTGCAATGTCTATCTGCTCTACAATATTCCCACCCTGCAACAATAACAAAACCGGGTTATCAGCAGGATCGATGTTTACAAACTTTAACCTCACACTTCCGTATTCAATTTCCCGGTTGGTTACAAAGCGAAGGGTATCCCCTGTATGCAGCTTGTTGCCAGCAGAATCCGTAGCAACAGTAGTGTCAATTATAAGGTTGTAGTAACTGCCCTCCTGCATTTTAAACAGGAGCCGCGCGCTGTTACTGTCCACTAGCATACTGTCGATCCTGATTGCTGTGAAGCTTGTGTCAGTAATGCTGAGTCCCCGTGTGTCTATCCTAACGTTCCGGTTGAACATCACCCTTACCGTATCTAAAAGGGGTACTACGCTGGTTGCATTCGTGGTAAAGCGCAGGGGTTCAGGCCCTGCTGGCTTTATAAGGCTCCCTTTTGCAGGCGTTGGTGGGGGAGGCTGGATGCTCGTGGGTGAGCTGGATTTTTTTTCGGCAGCCCTGAAAGCATACATCCTTACCTGAATGGCGCTGTCGCTTGCCACAACCGAAGAATCGAGGAAAGCGAAAAGCTTGGTAGAGTCATCATATCGCTTTGTATAGTCGTTAGGTAAAACATAAACAGCGTATCTGCCCGGTGCCAGGTTTCTAAAAGTAAATTGGCCGTTTCCGGAAATGCGGGTAATGTAACGCGGCTTCAATTTAGTAACAGCAGAGTCGTGCAGGTTTGTATGAAGGGCTACAATTAAGGTGCTGTCCACCTCGCCTGTCTGTGCAAGATGTACGCTACCGGAGATGGAAGCATCGTGAATTTCACTGCCTGTACTAAATACATAAGTGAAGTTCTTAATGATATTGGATTCATTAATGTCTTTGATCGCATTACCAAAATCGATAGAATAAGTGGTGTTGGGTTGTAGCGTATCCCGCAGTGTTACCGTTACCGTGCGCAGCCTGCGTGTAACCGTTGGAGCATTTTGAGGCAAAGGAGATACGATTACGTTTTGTTGGGGGTTATCTACATCTACAAATTCGTCGAAAGTTAAGGTGATGCGGTTGCTTTGAATGTTAGTAGATGAATCGGCCGGTACTGCAGTTAGCAGCCTGGGGGGCAGCGAATCGATAGGGCCTCCTCCCGGCGCAACAATATTAGCACAGGAACTTCCGGTTACCATGACAGCCACAGCAGCAACAAAATACAGGAACAACTCTCTCAAATTCACCATTACGGTTGCAAACATAGCCCAGATAGGCTAATTGAGCTACATCTCAGCCTGAACGCTATCCGGGAAGATTCACCCCGTTCTTTCGGGGAATCAATTAAATTAGTGCTTTTAAACGCGCACAGATGGACTACCCATACCAAATCAAAACTTTCGACCAATACGAGAAAATTTATAAAAAAAGCATTGAACAACCGGAGACTTTCTGGGGCGAGATTGCAGGCCACTTTACATGGAGGAAGCCATGGGATAAAGTGCTGGAATGGAACTTTACCGATCCTAAAGTGGAATGGTTTAAAGGCGGCACGCTAAACATTACAGAGAACTGCATAGACCGCCACCTGGCAAAGCATGGCGATATGCCTGCCATCATTTGGGAACCTAATGACCCGGATGAACACCACCGTGTGCTTACCTATAAAAAGTTGTACGATAAAGTTTGCCAGTTCTCGCATGTGCTTAAGAATAATGGCGTGAAGAAAGGCGACCGTGTATGTATCTACATGGGAATGATACCGGAGCTTGCGGTGGCTGTGCTTGCCTGCGCAAGAGTGGGGGCCATTCATTCGGTTATCTTCGGCGGCTTTTCAGCGCAATCCATAGCCGACCGCATCTATGATGCACAGGCTGAATTCATCATCACATGTGATGGTGCATTCAGGGGCCAAAAGGATATTCCCCTTAAGTCAGTGATTGACGATGCGCTCATTGGTTGCAAGTTTGTGAAGCGTGTGATTGTGTGTACCCGCACCCGCACGCCCATTTCCATGATAAAAGGGCGGGACGTTTGGTGGGAAGATGAAATTAAAAAGGTAGAAACCTTAGGCCTCCACGACTATGAACCTGAAGAAATGGATGCAGAAGATCCCTTGTTTATCCTGTATACTTCCGGATCAACAGGTAAACCAAAGGGAGTGGTGCATGCCTGCGCGGGCTATATGATCTACACCAATTACACGTTCCTCAACACTTTCCAATACAAGCACGGCGACATTCACTTCTGCACGGCAGACATTGGTTGGATTACCGGGCACTCTTATGTGCTGTATGGACCGCTGAGTGCAGGCGCCACCACACTCATGTTTGAAGGTGTGCCTACCTGGCCTGATGCAGGCAGATTCTGGAATATCGTAGACAAATACAAGGTAAACATTCTTTACACCGCACCCACAGCTATTCGTTCGCTGATGGGCTTTGGGCTGGGACCTGTGCATGACCACAATATGAACAGTCTTAAAGTGCTGGGTACCGTAGGCGAGCCCATCAATGTAGAAGCATGGCACTGGTACGATGAGCAAATAGGAAAGAGCAAATGCCCGGTAGTAGATACCTGGTGGCAAACAGAAACGGGCGGTATCATGATCTCTAACCTCGCGGGCGTAACGCCTTCCAAACCCTCCTATGCAACCCTTCCCTTACCTGGAATTCAACCCGTGCTGGTTGATGATAATGGTAAAGAGATAGCAGGCAATAATGTGAGCGGCAACCTTTGCATTAAAGCACCCTGGCCATCCATCCTGCGAACTACTTATGGTGATCATGAACGTTGCAGGCTCAACTATTTCTCAACTTATGAGAATATGTATTTCACGGGTGATGGTGCTTTGCGCGATGAGAATGGTTTCTACCGCATTACCGGGCGCGTGGATGATGTGTTAAATGTAAGCGGCCACCGTATTGGTACAGCCGAAGTGGAGAATGCTATTAACATGCACACCGGCGTAGTGGAAAGTGCCGTGGTGGGATACCCGCACGACATTAAGGGGCAGGGCATTTATGCCTTTGTCATTTTTAATGGCACGCACGAAGATGAGAATCTAACAAGGCAGGACCTGCTTCAAACAGTCACCCGCATAATAGGACCGATTGCCAAGCCCGATAAGATACAGTTTGTAAAAGGCCTGCCTAAAACACGCAGTGGCAAGATCATGCGCCGGATATTGAGGAAGATTGCTGAAGGGGAAGTTCAAAACTTAGGTGATACCACAACACTGCTAGACCCTGCCATTGTGGACGAAATACGTGACGGGCGCATCTAACCGACTGTATCCTAAATAAAACAGCATGCGGCGCCTTTAATGGCGCCGTATTATCTTGCACCCATGAAAAAGGTTGCCCTCATTCCTGCCCGCTATGCAGCCACCCGTTTTCCTGCCAAGCTCATGCAGCAGTTAGGCAATAAGACAGTGATCCTTCACACTTACGACAACACAGTTGCCACCGGTTTGTTTGATGAGGTGGTAGTGGCTACCGACAGCGATATCATTTTCAATGAGATTACCACAAACGGCGGCAAAGCCGTGATGAGCAAAAAAG
>JAEZDR010000068.1 GCA_023433265.1 Bacteroidota bacterium
GTTTTATTCCGTTTTGTTCCGTTTTATTCCCGTTTGTTCCCGTTTGTTCCGTTTTATTCCCGTTTGTTCCCGGTTTTTCCATTTTCTAACAACTACTCGCTGATAATCAATACTAACTGAAATGTGAATAATTTAGGGTTAGTAACTGACAAAAATCACAACAAAATACAAAAAGCAGGTGTATTTTTGTCTTCCCATTAAATAGTAGCAATGTCTAAAAAATTCAATCCCAGGATGGTAGTGTTAGCCCGCGAAGCCCGCGGTTTATCGCAATATGAGCTTGCCGCCCACATCGGTATGAGTGGCACTAATCTTAGTAAAATAGAAAGGGGAGACGTGGTTTTGGGCGATGAATACCTCGATGCGCTCACCGAAGCCACCCACTTTCCGCCCCAGTTCTTTTTCAGGCCCGGAGATATCCTGCCGGTTCATCTCGGCTTCAGGCGCAGGTTGAATGTGCCTGTCAAACTGATCAACATCATTCATGCAAAAATTAATGTATCACGATTGCACGTGGAGCTGCTGTCTCCGCTGGTACTGCCAAACTACCAGCTTCGACTTCCGCAACATAAAGTAACCGATAGACTAACGCCGGTTAAAATTGCTGAGCGCGTACGAAGAGATTGGGAAATAGATAAGCCCGTCATTCCAAATATGGTAAAGTTGCTGGAAGACAATGGCATCGTCACCCTTCCACTCGATCTCGGTACAGAAAGGGTGGACAGCATGCACATATTTACTGCCCACAACATTCCGGTTATCATCTATAATAAAGCGCTCGCAGGCGATAGGCAACGTTTTACACTGGCTTACGAACTGGGGCAACTCATCATGCACCGTGGGCAATTTGTTGGCGATGTGGATGTATCCCATGAGGCTAACCAATTCGCGGCAGCCTTTCTATTGCCTGCAAAAGAAATCGCAGAACAACTGGAAGACGGCATTACCATCGCATCGCTCGCTACGCTCAAATCAAAATGGAAGCAAAGCATGATTTCCATTTTATATCGCGCAGACGATTTAGCGTTGATAACGCCCAATCAAAAACGCTACCTCGTACAGCAGTTCAACCAGTTGCGCATCCGCAGGCGCGAGCCTATGGAATTAGATGTACCGCAGGAAGAATCGAAACTAATGAAGCGCTGGATTGCCGACTATCGCGCCAAAACCAGGTTAGGCACATCCGACATGGCTGCAGCCCTTTGCCTGCACACCGACGAATTTTTAGAATTATACGCATAAGGAGGTTAAGATGAACGAACTAAAAACGATTGCTTTAAGGCCCTACTCAAATGCCGAACTAGCTGAAATATATGGAGTGCACTCCAAAACATTTTCCAAGTGGCTGAAGCCTTTCGCCGAACAAATAGGCAGCCGCCGTGGAAGAATGTATTCCATCATACAGGTAAAAATAATCTTTGAAAAGCTTGGCGTCCCCGGCATTGTACGAGAAGCAGATATTGAAGGATAGCAAGGCACACGTAAGCCATCTGTGTTGGACAACATAAAAAACATGAACATGAAGGGCAACACGAATACAAAGAAGTAATTGCCGACAGTCTCGACTGGGCTCAATCGCTGATTAACCCCGTTGCTGGTACATGTTGGCTCATGTTAGGTTGGAAATAAAAATGCTTAAAACTAGCTGACCGATACGCAAAACATAGTACTATTTTTATAATCATAAACTGTGTAGTTTGCATAGACCTGAAAAAAATGAAAACTTCATTGAACCGTATCGAACTTCAGAAAAAGATAAAATTAGTAATGGAAGAACGAAATTCTGAAGTTGAAGAATTAGTATATCGATGGCTAATTGATAGCAGAACCTCTGAAATGTGTAAAGTAACACCTCGTGGATACGCTATCGACACTACCAAGGCAATAAAGCATTTCCAGTTGATATCGCTTTATGATGTTTTATTATTCGAAACATGGAAGTATGAACCGAGATTTTATAAAAATGATCCAGCTCAGATTTTCATAAATAAAAGAACTAGAGCGAATTGGCTAATTGAAGCTAAAGAATTTGAAGAAAAGGAACTAGCAAGAAAAAAGCAGGTTGAAGGGCTAGCTACCTACATTGAAAAAGTGAAAATTGACTTGGCCATCCACAATAGCAATGACGAATTATTAAGCGATTTTCATGGGTCGGGTTCAATAATTAAGCCTCGACTTCAGCAAAATTTTCGGATGTACGGTATCAATTTAGACGAACAGGTCCTTGATCTTTTCTTCGAGAAGGTAAATCTTGTAAGCAATCGAACTCAGATCGATTTTATTGCTCTATTGACAGAGGGCACATCTTTTTGTGGAGGAATAGCTAGTCAATTTCGAATTTCGACAAACCATAGGGCGCAGGGGATATTTAGTGCTTTTTTTATGAGATCAGCAGGCCTTTTTGACGGAAGAACTAATGAGTTACAGGAGGAACAGTCCTTTGACTCACTCTCATTAAATGCAAATCCCTTCATCAGCGAAAAACAAGCTATTACACTGCTAGCGAAATTATACCTATGTTGTTATCAGATAAAACACAAGAATTAACCCACATTAACTTCAATACTTTTTGCAGGCATACCCTTATCGAGACGCTATGCATAAACCCAAGCCTTATTTTTCACTAATTTCACCCTTTCCAGAACAAACCCTTTTACTCTTACATAATGTCCAAAGAACGCGAAAGAGAAGAGCTACATCGTACCATCTGGCAAATAGCAAACGATCTGCGCGGTAGTGTCGATGGCTGGGACTTCAAATCATACGTACTCGGAATGCTGTTCTACAGGTTTATTTCTGAGAACCTCACCGCCTATATCAACAAAGAGGAGCAGCGCACAGGAAACAAGAGTTTCAACTATGCTGACATCTCCGATGCAGAAGCGGAATTAGGTCGTGCCGACACCCTAAAAGAGAAAGGCTTTTACATCCTGCCATCTGAGCTGTTCGTAAATGTGCGCAAGGCAGCTAAGGCCGACGAGAACCTCAACGAAACACTTAGCCGTGTATTCAAACACATCGAAAACTCTGCTAAAGGCACGGATAGCGAAGACGATCTGAAAGGCTTGTTTGATGATATTGACGTTAACGCCAACAAGCTGGGTGGCACAGTTCAAAGAAGAAACGAACAGCTCAGGAAAATTATTGATGCTATAGGCGACCTCAGGCTAGGCGACTTCCAGGAGAACACCATAGATGCCTTCGGCGATGCTTACGAGTTCCTCATGACCATGTATGCCAGCAATGCCGGCAAGTCGGGTGGAGAGTTCTTTACACCTCAGGAGGTATCAGAGTTGTTGGCAGAGATAACCGTGGTGGGCAAAAAGCAGGTGAACAAGGTTTATGACCCGGCTTGTGGTTCCGGATCACTATTGCTGAAGTTCGCCAAAGTCTTGGGAAAGGAAAATGTGCGCGTCGGTTTCTTTGGCCAGGAGGTAAACATCAGCACCTTCAACCTCTGCCGCATCAACATGTTCCTGCACGACATCAACTACGAAAAGTTCAACATAGCCCACGGCGACACCCTTATTGATCCCAAACATTGGGACGATGAACCTTTCGATGCAATAGTTTCCAATCCGCCTTATTCCATCAAATGGGCAGGCGATGCCGACCCGCTTTTAATAAACGACCCCCGCTTTTCTCCCGCCGGTGTGCTTGCCCCAAAAAGCAAAGCCGACCTCGCCTTCACCATGCACATGCTGCATTGGCTTTCAACAGCCGGTACGGCAGCCATCGTTGAGTTCCCCGGTGTATTATACCGCGGAGGTGCAGAGCAGAAGATTCGGAAATACCTGATTGACAACAACTACATTGATGCTGTTATTCAGCTTCCGCCCGACCTCTTCTTTGGTACTACCATCGCAACCTGTATTGTGGTATTAAAGAAAAGCAAGCGAGACAATGCCACCCTCTTCATTGATGCATCAGCAGAGTTCGTGCGCGGCGGTAACAAAAACAAGTTATCAGATACCAACCGGAAAAAGGTGCTGAAAGCTTACATAGATCGTAAAGATGTTGACCACTTCGCCAAACTTGTTCCCAACAAAGACATTGCTGAAAACGACTACAACATCGCCGTCAGCAGCTATGTGGAAGGCGAAAACACCACAGAGGAAGTTGACATCCAAAAACTCAATGCACACATCGCTGAAATAGTTATTAGACAAAACAAGCTGCGCATTGCTATCGACGAGATTGTAGCTGATTTGGAGGAGAGAGAATATGAGCAAAATTGATGAGCTGATCCAGCGCTTATGCCCCAAAGGTGTCGAGCATAAGTCTCTTGGAAGTTTGATTCAAGTATTCAGAGGAAAACGTCTTACGAAAAAAGAACTGTCAGACGAAGAAAAGCATCCTGTCTACCATGGAGGATTAGAACCATTAGGGTACTACAGCCAAAGTAATCGCGAAGGAAATACTGTCATGGTAATAAATGTTGGCGCATCGGCGGGCACTGTCGGATATAGCAACGTTGACTTTTGGTCATCGGATGGCTGCTTCGCTCTCGGATCATCTGAACAACTCATAAGCAGGTACCTTTATTATGCACTAATCTGTCAAGAAAAAAACTTACGATCTAATGTAAGAGTTGCCGGCATTCCAACCCTGGACGCCTCAGCGGTGCAGAGAGTTGTCATTCCCGTTCCACCAATTGAAATTCAAGAGGAAATCGTAGGTATTTTAGATAAGTATATATTATTAGAAGCAGAGCTGGAAGCAGAGCTGGAAGCAGAGCTGGAAGCCCGTAAAACGCAATACGAGCACTATAGAGACACCTTATTGTCTTTCGAGTCAAAAAATGTGGAATGGAAAGAACTCGGCGAAATCGGCTCTTTTACTCGCGGCAAACGTTTCGTCAAAACGGATATTTTATCAAAAGGCTTCCCCTGTATTCACTATGGCGAAATGTACACTCATTACAAAATATCAGCTAAAGAGTCGAAGTCTTTTTTAGATCCCTCACAGGCTGCAAGATTAAGAGTTGCAAAGCATGGTGACGTTATCATTGTCGCGGCAGGTGAAACTATTGAGGACATTGGTCAGGGTGTTGCATGGCTTGGTGAGTCAGACGTAGTTATTCACGATGCATGTTTTGCTTATTCGCATAAGATGCATCCAAATTATGTGTCGCATTTTCTTCAAACAGACATCTTTCATTCACAGATCAAGAGGTATATCTCCTCTGGAAAAATATCCTCCATTAATGCTTCCGGGTTGAGCAAAGCAAGAATCCCTGTTCCACCAATTGAAGAACAAATCAGGATAGCCACAATCCTCGATAAGTTTCATATCTTGATCAATGATATTGCTGTCGGGCTTCCCGCCGAAATCCAAGCCCGCCGCAAGCAATATGAATACTACCGCAACAAACTCCTAACCTTCAAACCGCTTAATCAAAATGACCAAGAAATATAAATAATTAATATCATAGTTGTTAGCTTTATACAACTAAAGTAACCATAAACTAATTTTTTACGCTATGAACAAGCAATTGAGTATAGATGATATTACCTACAAGATAAATGGCTGTGCTATGAAGGTTCATAATAAACTTGGAAATGGATTTCAGGAACTAATCTATCAGCGCTGTTTAGCTATTGAATTAAGGGCTGCCGGATTGGAGTATGAGCGTGAAAAAGAACAAACTATTTACTATGAGGGACACGAAGTTGGCTCCCGCCGCGCCGACTTTATAGTGGAAGACCAAATCATCGTAGAACTAAAAGCGCTCATCAACCTGGAAGACGTTCACCTTGCCCAGGCAAAGAACTATGTGGTAGCCTACAACTTCCAGGTAGGCTTGCTCATAAACTTCGGAGCCGCCAGCCTCCAGTTCAAAAAAGTCTTCAACCCCCACTTCAGCAAACCGGCCACCAACACTTCTTTCCTTAATCCTACAAATCCTAAAATCCTCAAATCCTGATCCCATGAATCCTGCAAATCCCTTAATCCTGTAAATCCTGATTCAGACAATGTACAATGTTGTTGCAGAAAATCCCGAAAGCACAGTCGTAGCCGAATACCAGTCTCCCTACAAGAGAGAAACCACCTACCAAACAGAGGATGCGCTGGAAAAAGCTTTCATCAAACAACTGGAAATACAGGCTTACGAATATCTTTCCCTCAACAGCGAAGCTGCCCTTGTTGAAAACTTGCGTACCCAATTGGAGCGGCTGAATAGTTACTCCTTCACAGACAAAGAATGGCAACAGTTCTTTAAAAACAAAATAGCCAATCAAAATAGCGGAATCGAAGAAAAAACAGCACTCATCCAGGAAGACCATATCCAACTTCTTACCAGGGATGATGGCACTACCAAAAACATCTACCTGCTCGACAAAACCAATATTCACAACAACCACCTTCAGGTCCTTAATCAATACGAGGTAAACGACGGCCAACGTCCAAACCGGTACGATGTCACAATTTTGGTAAATGGCTTACCACTTGTTCACATAGAATTGAAGAAACGCGGAGTTGACATCAAAGAAGCCTTCAATCAAATCAACCGCTACAACAGGGAATCGTTTTGGTCAGGCTCAGGATTGTTTGAATATGTGCAGTTGTTTGTCATATCAAATGGAACTTATACAAAGTACTACAGCAATACTACCCGCTTCGCGCACATAAAAGAACAAACGCAAAACGCAGCAAAGAAGGGCAAACGCACCAGCAACAGCTTTGAGTTTACTTCCTGGTGGGCAGATGCCAACAACCGATCCATCATCGACCTGATGGACTTTGGCCGCACCTTCTTTGCAAAACATACCCTGCTCAACATCCTTACCAGGTATTGCGTATTTACAACAGACAAAATGTTGCTTGCCATGCGCCCTTATCAAATTGTGGCTACAGAGCGCATTCTCAGCAAAATCAATGTTGCAAACAATTACAAATCCTACGGCAGCGTAGAATCCGGGGGCTATATATGGCATACCACCGGTAGTGGTAAAACACTTACCTCCTTCAAAACAGCACAGTTAGCCAGCAAGCTGCCGTACATTGATAAAGTGCTGTTTGTTGTAGATAGAAAAGATCTCGACTATCAAACCATGAAGGAGTATGACAAGTTTGAGAAAGGCGCGGCTAACAGCAACAGCAATACATCGGTTTTAAGGAAACAGCTAAGCGATCCCGAAGCCAGCATCATTATCACTACCATTCAAAAGCTTTCCATAATCATTAAGAAAGAACGGCAGCACGCTGCTTTCAATCAACCAATTGTAATCATCTTCGATGAATGTCACCGCTCACAGTTTGGCGACATGCACGTTGCAATCACCAAAGCTTTCAAGAAGTATTTCCTGTTCGGCTTTACCGGCACACCCATATTCGCAAAGAACTCCAGCAGTAACAACAGGGCAGACTTTAAGACTACCGAACAAGCTTTCGGGCAAAAGCTGCATACCTACACCATTGTAGATGCCATCAATGATAAAAACGTGCTGCCATTCCGTATAGATTACATACGGACAATGAAAGAGAAAGAAGACATCAAAGATGAAAAGGTTTGGGATATTGACCGTGAGCGTGCATTAGCAGAACCACAACGCATCAGCAATATTGTCAAATACATCTTAGATCACTTTACACAGAAAACACAGCGCAACAAAAAGAGTTACGAGTTTACCAGGCTCAACAACATCTCCGATGTTGCATCTGCACGAGATCGTTCTAAGGTGGAAGAAGTAAAGCAGAGAATACGCCTCAGCGGCTTCAATTCAATCTTTGCAGTCAGTTCCATAGACTTCGCCAAAGCCTACTACAACGAGTTTAAGAAGCAGCAGCAAAGCATACCTGAATTGTCACGGTTAAAGGTTGCCACCATCTTCAGCTTTGGAGTAAACGACGACGATGAAGACAACGGCTTAACGGATGAAAACCCCGAAAGCACCGATCAGCTGAGCGCTACCGACCGCGACTTCCTCGACGCAGCCATTACGGATTATAACACGCTTTTCAAAACCAACTACGATACATCCTCAGACAAATTCCAGAACTACTATAAGGATGTTTCACTAAGGATGAAAAACCGGGAAATAGATTTACTTATTGTAGTAAACATGTTTCTTACAGGCTTCGACGCAACCACACTTAACACTCTTTGGGTTGATAAGAACCTACGCCTGCATGGATTACTGCAGGCATTCTCAAGAACCAACCGCATACTCAATTCCATTAAAGTATTCGGCAACATAGTTTGCTTCCGCAACCTCGAGAAAGCAACCAACGAAAGCATTGCTTTGTTTGGCGATAAAGAAGCCGGTGGCATTGTACTCCTAAAAACCTTCGATGAGTACTACAACGGATACAAAGACGGGAACAAAGTTGTACCTGGTTACGTAACCCTTATAAACGACCTAACAAGCAAATTCCCTGTTGGTGAGCCCATCATTGGCGAGCAGAATCAAAAAGAGTTTATCCGCCTTTACGGTTCAATTCTTCGGGCTAAGAACATACTTGCAGTCTTCGACGACTTTGCAGGAAAAGAAATACTAACCGAGCGCGATGTGCAAGACTACCACAGCATGTACATCAACCTATACCACGAGTTCCGCAACAAAGCAACCGGAGATGCCGAGAATGTCAACGACGACATCGTATTTGAAATGGAGCTTATAAAGCAAGTAGAGATAAACATTGATTACATACTTGAACTCATTGCCAAATACCACAAAGGCAACGCAAAGGACAAAGAAATCATCATCACCATCAAAAAAGCCATTGACTCCAGTGTTGAATTAAGAAACAAGAAGGACCTTATTGAAAGATTCATTCAATCACTTACACCAGGTGCAGACATCAACGAAGACTGGCAAAGTTTTGTAGATGAGCGAAAGATGGAAGAGCTGGAACAAATCATTCAAGACGAATACCTCGACCGCGAAGAAACCCTAAGATTCATCAACAACGCCTTCCAGGACGGCTACGTACAAACCACCGGAACCGGCCTCGCCAAAATCCTCCCACCCGTCTCCCGCTTCACCCCCACCGGCGAACGCACCCAAAAACGCCAGACAGTGATAGAGAAGATAAAGGCGTTCTTTAATAGGTTTTGGGATATAAGCAACAATGGTGATCTTTAATTACCGAATTTAATTTTGTTTATGAAACCTCTGCTAATGTTTACTTTATCCTGCTGGATAA
Source organism: Bacteroidota bacterium (assembly GCA_023433265.1). Classification (GTDB taxonomy): domain Bacteria; phylum Bacteroidota; class Bacteroidia; order Chitinophagales; family Chitinophagaceae; genus JAEZDR01. The sequence goes on from JAEZDR010000068.1 coordinate 9,151, forward strand.
TCCTCGCAAATGCTCAAGACACGTATTATGTTACTGCGGACCTTCTTAACGTACGCAAGTCTCCGAAAGCCAACTCCAAAGTAATCACCCAATTAAAGATGGGAGACAGTTTGGTTGTATATCAACAATTGCAAGGATGGAACGAGGTTAGACTTAACGATGGCAGTACCGGTTTTGTATCGTCTAAATTTGTTTCTAAAGACATCAATACTAACAATTCAGATAATGAAGGAGGGGGTGTTGCAATTTTCATCTATTTAGCTTTGGCTGCTCTGATCTTGTATATAGTTTATAGGAGATATTCCACAAAGTGCGAGGAATGTGGTAAATGGAATGCAATGAAAATATCCAGCGAAACAGTAATTGAAAGGCTGGAATCCCATGTTGTTAAAACGTTACGAGACAAGGATGGTAAAGGAAATGTAATCCATACCAAAGAAGTTACAGTGCCGGCAACAAAATTCCGATACCGGGTTACGGAAACGTGCAAGTATTGTAAACACGAAACGTCGTATATAACATCCGAGACAAAAGAAAACTGATGATTACGGCAAGAAGAGCTCTTAGCTACCCTTCTGTTGGCCCAATGTCTCCTGTATCGTGTGTATTAGCATGGCCGAGGCATAGTAGATGCGATACAGAATGCACCTTTAGTAGTCATTTTGGTATTGTGCTCAGAATGGCGAATAATAACATTAACTCAAAAAACCGATATGGAACACTTAACAAGCTACTCAACCATTGTAAAGGTCAATGGAAGTTCCTTCTCCGATGCCGATCGCATTATCTCAATAGATGAGCTTAAACGCATCTTAAAACACAAAGGCTACAACAAACTTTACGAAAGTCCCGATGCTTTCTATGAATGTTGGGGCAAAGACCCCGATTATGAACTGGGAGAAAGCATATTATTCTACTTCGACCCAACAGGAGGGTTTATACGTAAGCATTTAAATGACGAAGTATCCCCTCTTAGTAGGTAAAACATCATCCTTCTTTAGGCATCCTGTACTTAGCCCTATAAGCATTGTTGGCTCAGGTAACTGTAGGTTAGGCTCTAAGGTTTCTGAACTCAAGTTATATGGTTGTTAGCCTTCCAGATTCGATTCAGCTTGACCAGATCAGAATCCTCGTTAACCGCTGAAACTACTGGTCTTACTTGACACATATACTTGCGTGGCTTAGAGAAGTAATTGCATTTCTCACTTAGTTGAAAAAATCTTGCTTGTATTAAGGGAGCCCCAATCGTCAAGTTAATAGCGACTTTGTTTACATTCGTCAGCTCTAAAGAAAAACAGCCGCAGTATCCTGGTTGAACTATTGCAGAAATAGATAGCCCTAATCTTAAATAGGAGCTACGCATCGTTAAATCAGCGTAAACATCATTAGGTAGCTTTAAGTACTCAAGTGTGTTTGTCAGTACGGTCTGATTGGGGTGCAACAAAAAACTCTCACCTAACAACTTCCGTGTATCTTGAAAAGATGAAGCAATCGGAAATCGATCGCCATTGTTAAGGCTTGCATCAATGTAGGGGTTTCTGCCGTGAATAGCAGCAATGAAATTGTATCCAAGTCGTAAGTCTAAAGCAATTTCTCCTATCTGTCCGGGGTCCAATAACGGAGATACTACTAAACTACCAGTCGCTATTCTGTTTTTTATCTCGTCTCTATTCAAAATCATGCTACGCTCGACCATTCTTTTTGTACAACATAGTTACCTACAGATTTCTCGATCAGATTGTTGATTATTTCATAAACCTTCACTTGAGTTAACGGAAATTTGATTTCAGCTTTGGATTCGATGTCCTTCCAGTCCCCAAGCCAAACAGACCAACCATATTTAAATAGCCCATGTAACTCCTTTGAATCTTTAACATCATAGGGAACTAGTGATTGGAAATTATCGCTCTTGATAAGACTAAATCTTTTTTCTAATTTTTTTCCTGTTATCCCGAAAACCGTTTCTTGCATTCGATCTACGATAAGCGATGGAGTTGCATCGATGAACTTTTTAACAAGAACAACCCGGTTTATTGTCGACGGGTGGCTGGGCGAGTAATCTGCCTGGTTTAATGTAATGTATTCCAAATAGTGGTTAGAGCAATCGTTGATGTACTGGCTGGCAAATAAATCACAGAAGTACTCTGCAATATGGGCAGATAGTAGGTTAAATGGACTATAGTTTTTTCGAAACCAATCGACATTCGTTGCCTCGGATAAATACGGAAAAAACTGACACAGTTCAATTAATTGACTACTCTTTATTGTTCCTTTTTGTAAATCCTCTAAGAGCTGAATATAAAAAACGCGTGTGATTTCATACTTTCTATCTATAAAATGACCTAGTTCATGGTATAGCACTACGTTTGCGAGATAGTCACGATAAGTACTAACTGGAATATTAATTTGCACTAGCTTTTTGTCGAAAGTCACTTTGTAAAGCAGTTCAATATCCGTATAGATAAAGTCGTTAAACATCAACGAATTATCGAAACTAAATCCGTTCATGTTGTTTACAAGCGAAGTAACAATGATATATTCATCCGTAGATGTCCAATCGTTGAGTGCTTCATCTAAAACAGCCACCAGTTCAAAAGGTATTTTCGACACCGTACTATTGTTCAGAAACTCTAAACTCTTGAAAACAAAAAACAAAATATACCATCTTTGAGAAATTTCCGTCACGGATAAGGATGCAAAGTTTTCCTTTTCCATAGCGGCAATTATTTTAGCTAGCTTTCTGTGATATTCAGTTTTCCGTAAATCAGAATAAGTATTGTATTGCGCGCTGCCCCACTCGACCTTTAGTTGAGAAAAATGTAACTCTAACAGTTTTGGTTGCATTATCTATTAATAGGCCATGGAAGGCTGTCTTTTTTGTAAAATCTCAAGTACCTTAGAATAAGTTGTCGCGTCATATGTAGCTGGAACATCAGGCAATTTTGAAAAATATTCTCCTTCTAGCTCTGCTAACAGCAATACGATATTTAGCGAATCACGGTGAATTGTGTAAAGATTTTTCTGTCCTACCGCGAATAGGTGAGCTTCTAAAATAATGTCGTTAACGATCGATTCGTACGCCTTTTCACCTTCAAGAGCCTTATTGATAAAAAGTGTAAATAGGTTAAGTTTCTCTTTATCAAGGTTGTGAGAATACAGCATATCTCGAGTTTTTGATTTGCAAAAGTAGGTTTCTTTCGATTCCCCGTACTAACTAACTTAACCTAAAGCAAATTACATACATTTTTTCAGATATTGTACCAAATAATTAATTTGTTTAACATAAAACAAAGTGACCTGGAAATTCCCCCGCCTTAGGTCGCTAACCCACACTGTGCGAGAGAATATTTCCCAATTGTAAAACCAGACTACGGCGTTTTGCAATGCTACCGCATCATTCACCCCACCTCTACCACAAACCTCGTTATCCCATCCCGATAGGTCTGCAGACTAAACCTGTAATGGTGGTTGTGTAGTATTTCTTTTACCAGGGTTAATCCTACGCCCTGTCCGTCGCGCTTGGTACTGAAGAAGGGGCTGAACAATTGTTGCGCTACGTTTTCTTCTATGGGGTTACCATTGTTGGCAATTACCACCTGTTTTGGATGGAGGGTGGTGGTAATGCTTACTTCTCCTGTTTCATCAATCGCTTCCATTGCATTCTTAATGATATTGATGAAAGCCTGTTCAAGTTGTTGCGGGTCGGCGTGTACGAGAATAGGGGAGTTGTTGAGATGGAGGTTAAGCGCAACCTGCCGCTTAACGGTGTTCATCTTCATGAGGGTAGCTACGTTCTGCAACAATACTTTCAGGTCAACCTGTTTTTTTGCAGGCTGCGGCAGCCGCACCACATCGGCAAAGTTGCGCATGAACAGGTTAAGGTTACTGTTGCGGTCAACCGCTACCTGCAGCGCCTGCTTTAGTTGATCGTGCTGTTGCTGCTGCCAGAGATCATTGCTGTTGAGCGTGGTTTGCACAATGGAGTTTACCGGGCCTATGGTATTATTCACCTCATGCGCCATCATTCTTATCACCTTTCCATAGGCATTCTTTTCTGCCGCCAGTATCTCAGCGGTCAGTTCCTCGATCATTATAAACGAACGGGCAAATCCTCGGTCAATGAAATGGGACTTGCTGATTTTATAGGTGGTGATTCCACCCGGCGAAAAGGTTTTAGAGGTGCCGGAAGGCAAGTCGCGCATCTGTTGCAGCACAGGATGCTGCAGCTCACCCATTTCTTTTTGCAACAAAGCTTTCTCTTCCACAGCCAGCAGTTCGCAGGCGCGGGGATTTACCTGTTGCGCCTTGCCATCATGATCCAGTATGATGATGCCCGTAGGCGAAGTCTGCACCAGCTTCTGCAGGAAGAAATGCTGCTCCTCCTGTCTTGTTCTTTCCTCTCTTAACTGATCAATCATTTGGTTGTACACATTAATCAACTGGTCCATTTCAAACTTGCCGGTTTCAAGAAACTTCACGTTAAAGTCTTTGGCTTTGATGGCTTCCACACCGGTCATCAAGGCATTCAGGGGACTAATAAGCTCTTTATATAACTGCCAGGAAATAACAAGCGAGATAAGTATGATGAGTTCGGAAGCAATGAAGAGGATTTTGTTTTCACGGAAAATGAAGTAACTCAATACAAGGGTTACAACGTGCAGCAGGGTGACAAAGAGGATGTACTTAGTCCGAAGCCTCATCAAAAGGTATATTATATTTTTCGAGCCGCCTGTACAGCGAACTTCTTGTAAGCCCTAAAGCCGTTGCCACTTTCGCCACTTTGTTGCGGTGAAACTCCATCGCCTTCTTTATCATGTTCACTTCCATTTCTTCCAGCGTGATGGCGCCTACTTCCGGTAACTGCACCGTGCCTTTTCTTCTTGGCGAGTTGTCAAGCTGACTCTTCAGGTCATCAATAGTAATCAAATCCTCCCTGCTTACCAACACCGATCGTTCTACAAGGTTCTTCAGTTGCCTGATGTTGCCGGGAAGGGGTAATTGCTGCAGCCATTTTTTGGCCTCTTCACTTAAAGTAAGTGAGGGCCTGTTGTAGATATGTTTAAGATTGTTGATGAAGAATTCAGCAAGCAACGGTATATCACCCGGCCTTTCCCTCAGCGCAGGCAAATGAAGATGGATCAGGTTAATCCTGTACAACAGGTCTTCCCTGAAACTACCTGCATCCACCAGTTCGTCAAGGTTCCGGTTGGTGGCGCATACCACGCGAACATCCACTGTTTTGGTGCGGCTGCTTCCCAGCACTTCATAAGTCCTATCCTGCAATACCCTCAGCAGCTTAACCTGGCTTCCTGCATCAAGGTCACCGATCTCATCAAGGAAGATGGTGCCTTTATTTGCCAGTTCAAACCTGCCTGTCCTATCAAACTTCGCATCGGTAAATGCACCGCGCAGGTGGCCAAACATTTCACTTTCAAACAGCGAAGTGGAGATGCCGCCCAGGTTCACTTTCACAAAAGGCCTAGCGCTGCGCTTGCTATTGTTATGAATAGCTTCAGCAATGAGTTCTTTACCGGTGCCGCTCTCACCTGTAATGAGGACAGAAGCGTCCGTTGCAGCCACTTTGCCAATGGTTTGCAGGATGCTGAGCACCTGCTCGTCCTGCCCGATGATGTGTTTGAAATTATAGGCTGCATCCAGTTCTCTCCGCGTGTTGCCATGGCGACTTCCAGCCCTCAGGTTCAGCAGCGTTTCGATGCTTTGTAACAGGTGATCGTTGCTCCAGGGCTTGTTGATGAAATCGCTTGCACCCATCTTCATGCCTTCCACTGCCAGTTCAATCGTTCCCCAGCCTGTGATGAGTATCACAGGCACCGCAGGCTTGCGCTGGCGGATTTGCTTTAGCACCTGCATCCCCTCTCGGCCTGATGTTTCAATGGAAAAGTTAAGGTCCAGTATCACAAGGTCGGGATCGTTCTGCTCCAAAGCCGCAATAGCCGAGCTTGCATCAGCAGCGGTGGCGGTTTGATAGCGTTGTTGCTTTAGCAACAGCTCAAGCGAGGTTCTAACGGCTATATCATCGTCTATAATAAGAATCATCTGGGCCTGGGTAAAAATACGGGGCAATTTAAGGTTAATGTTGTTTCTGAGCGTGCCGGTGCCATATCCTAGTCTTCGTGCAAAGCCACCGCCGGGTATATCGCCGCCGCTTGCTTGCCGGGATAAAAAGCACAGATCAACACCAATACATAAATAAAAGTGATAGATCCTATCAAGGCCTGTATGTAAACGTTGCCCGGCAGGTCAAATACGTCAAGCAAAGGAAACTGTATGGCGAAGAAGGTTCCCACTACCAGGGCAAAAGTAGATAACACAAGCGCCTCCCCCAGTAGCTGGAACGAAATACTGGAAGCGGGTGCACCGATGGCTCTCCTCAGTCCTATTTCAGACTTTCGTTTATTGATATTGTACCACAATACGCCAAATAAACCTAATGCAACGTTGATGATGAGGAAGGCTGCTACTACTACCATGATGATCAAAGGCGTCATGGCCAGTTTGTTTTTGCTTTCCAGTTTCTCCGAAAAGTGTTCTATTTCTATGTTGGCATCTTTTATCAACCCGTTGAGACTTTTGAAAAGCATCGCTTCGGTGGATGCCGGGGCATTGTCCTGTATTTTCACCAGGATGGTATTGTTCCAGCCCAGCTCGCGTTTGCCCACTCTCCTGAACAGGCCGGGTTCTGCAGGCGTATAGTCTCCATCGGTTTTCATATTGGCAACAATTCCGATTACTTTCAGCTTTTCGCTCTCATTGCTAATTTCCTTGCCTAGTGCAGGCGTTGAACCAAAGAGGTCTTCTTTTAGTTTTTCATTGATGATGACGTTGCTCGACTCGCCAAACATATCGCTCTTCTCAAACCACCGGCCCTCAATCATCTTTGTGGCAAATACATCATCATAGTTGTCTTCTGTATTGAAGATGCTGGAATGTACTTTCACTTTTCCATACTTTAAACCGGTGCTCTGCGTGTTGAATGAGTAAGGAACATTGCCACTGGTAAAGCTTACATCGCTTATGCCGGGCAAAGCTTTGATGGATTTTCTCAGGGTTTCCATATAGGTCCTCAGCGAGTCTTCGCTCTCAGGCTTCTTTGCTTCGTTATAGGTTACCACCCATACGTTATTGTGTATAAAACCTCTCGGTTTTTGGTAGCTATCGTAATAAAATACCAATAAGGTAAGTACTGCGAACATCACAAGAAAGGCAACAAACATTTCCGTCATCATCAGGAAGTTCTGCTTCTTCTTGTTCCACATTAATTTAAACAGATGCGTTATCATGTAAATGAGTTTATCAGTTAAGGGATGTTGTTAAGCTGCCTTCAATGCATTTACTACATGAAGTCTCGACATGCGCCAGGCCGGGTAAACGCCGGAGAAGAGGCCGAAGAAAAGACAGAGTAAGAAAGCGTATCCAAGCACCTGGAAGTTGATCTGAAGGTTGGCATTGTTTATCAGCGACCAGTGGTTCAACTGTTGTAATACCACCAAAGCAAGCAGTATCCCTATAACGCCACCGATCACCGTTAGGATGATATTCTCAATGATGAATTGGTACACAAGGGTGGAGGACGAAGCTCCGAAAGCTTTGCGTACGCCTATTTCGGACGAGCGTTCAATAATGCGGCTGATATTGATGTTGATGAGGTTGAGTGTAGGGAGTAACATAAAAATGAAGATGAAGATGCCCAGCACCTGGTAGAACTTGCCCACACCACTGTCATTTTCATCGCCAAAGAGGTTGCGGGTAAAGCTTGCAAGGTAGCTGTCGGCATGTGTGCTTATTTTGGTATACCCGTCTTCCAGCACAGGTAGCTTTGCTGCCATGGCATCAAACTCTGCTTTCATGGCGGGTACATCAGCTTCGCTTTTTGCTACGAGTATGCCGATGTAATTACCGCCAAGGCTTTTATTGTTGTAATCACTCTTCGATAAAGTGTAAGGAAGATAAATGTCACCGTACGCATAGAGCTTGGTGATAGCCACATTCTGCACTACACCTGCTACGCGGTACTGCACATTATCTGTTTCAATCACGCGGTTTAAAGCCTTCACGCCCTTACCGAAATATTTGTCGCGGGTTTCTTCACTTATCACGGCCAGCTTTTCTGCATTGTTTACCTGCTGCAGGTTATAGGGCCTTCCCTCCAGGTAGTTGAAGTTGAGCGACTGCCAAAACTCAGCGTTGGTGTATTTTATATTTAACGTAAGCTTCCTGTTATTGAGATAGGTATTGCTGGGGCTGAACAATGAACCAATTCCTACTATCTGCGGCGTTTTTAGTTTCTGTACGTAATTACTCAGCAGGTAGTAGCTCGGCGGGTTACTCATGCTCCAGCCTTTTTTAGGGTTCTCCTGGTGCACGAGGCTAACGTAGAGGGTTCTTTCTTTGTTTTTATCAGGGTAGTTGGAACTAAAGAGGTGGTCGATGAAGGCTGTAAGCACAATAAGGATCGTAAGCGTAAAGCTGATACCAAACAGGCTGATGAACGTGAAGAACTTTCGGCGCCTGAGTACAGCAATGGCTATTTTAAAATAGTTTTTAAGCATGTGATAGTTTTTGTGATGAAGTGTTACAGTACCTGCGATCCGTCGAATAAGCGAACAAGCCTGTGAGTTTTCTTAGCCATATGCTCGTCGTGCGTTACCATTACGATGGTGGTGCCATCTTTGCGGTTCAGTTGTAACAGGATATCCATGATTTCATTACCCATGTTGCTGTCAAGGTTGCCTGTCGGTTCATCTGCCAGAATAATTTCCGGCTTTCCTACAATAGCACGGGCAATGGCCACCCTTTGTTTCTGTCCACCGGAGAGTTGTGTGGGAAAATGTTTCATCCTGTTGTTAAGCCCCACCTTTTCCAATGCTTCGGTGGCAAGGTGTTTACGCTCTGCAGCAGACGACTTGCGATAGAGCAGGGGAAGCTCAACGTTATCA
>JAEZDR010000097.1 GCA_023433265.1 Bacteroidota bacterium
AAGGGACATAAGGGACGAAAGGCACGAAAGGGACTAAAGAAGTGGGCAAACTTGCAGAGATCATGGCTAAAGCCCTTGCCATCTATTAGCTTGTTGCTCCGCCATAAATGGCGGAGTTAGAAAGATAGCAGGAGAAGGTGGAGGTGGGACGGGTGGGACAGGTGGGACGTGTGGGTAGATAGCGGAAGTCACAGGAGGGGACATTAGGGAGAAGGGACTAGAGAGGTGTAGAAACCAAGATGCTTGAAGAAGCTGAGCAAAATCATTCAACTACGCTATAAGGTTGCTTATTTTGTTGGCTCAACGCCTATTGTTGTATGACGAAGCTCGTTTTTGCCCTACTTATTTTTATCTCTTTTACGTTGAATGCGCAGGAGGCGCCGGTGGCAAAAGCTGCCAACAATGCATTTACCCTCATTCGTATTGCTCAGCAAAAGCATGTGCAACCAAGACCGGTTAACGATAGCTTCTCCGCCCATGTTTTTGAAGCTGTTTTTGCCGAGCTGGACCCTGCTAAACTATTCTTTACTTCTGAAGACGTTAATCTCCTGCAGCCCTACAGGCTAATGCTGGATGATGAAATAATGCAGAAGAAAACTGTGTTTCTCACCAAGCTGGCTAGCCTTTATAAACATCGCATTGCACGGGCAGACTCTATTGTATCGCAGGTGGCTAAGAACAAGCTAAACTTGTTTTCTACAAGCTCTTTCAACAAGGATGAAGCCGAAGCGTGGGCTGCTACAACTGGCCTGTTAAAAGAAAAATGGATAAAGTTTGTTACTTACCAGGTTATTGCTGATGTAGCTGAACAATGTGTTGACACAGCCAACAACATTTTGCCCGGCCTGGAGAAAAGGGCTGACAGTTTGGAAGCTGTATCAAGAATGCGTTTGGTAAAACGTTACCAGCGACTGTTTCAACGCATGATGAACAGGCCCGGTGGACTGGAGCAGCTAGCCTACGATGATTATTGTAAAGCTGTAGCCGCAGCCTTTGATCCCCATACCGCCTTTCTTTCAAAAACGGAAAAGGAAAACTTTGAAGGTAGCCTTGGCAAGATGGGTTTTGATTTCGGTTTCCTGCTGGAAGAAAATGAAAGTGGGCAGGTAGTGGTAGAAAAACTCGTGCCGGGTACACAAGCTTTTAAATGCGGTTTGATAAACCGTGGTGATAAACTGCTGGCTATCCAGTGGGCTAAGAATAACCCGATAGAGATGTCAGAAGCTTCGCTTGATGAAGTGCATCGCGCCCTGGCAGCAAATAACGATCAGGAAGTAAAGTTCAGCTTTAAAAAGCCCGACGGAACCACGCGGCAGGTATCGCTCAGCAGGGAAGTGAAGCAGGAAAAAGAAGACGATGACGAAGATTGGGTATCAAGCTACCTCCTGCAAGGCCCCAAAAAAGTAGGTTATATTAAGCTGCCTTCGTTTTACGAAGACTGGGAGAATGAAGTAAACATAAACGGTTGTGCAAACGATGTTGCGAAGGAGATAATGAAATTGAAGAAGGAAAACATACAGGCGTTGGTGCTGGACCTTCGGGATAACTCAGGCGGCTCGGCTAATGAGGCGGTGGAACTTGCCGGTATTTTCCTGGATGCTGGTCCCGTTGTTATGATAAAGATGCGCGATGAAAAGCCGGCCACTATCAAGGATCTGAATCGGGGTACATTGTACGACGGGCCGCTTGTAGTGATGGTTAACGAGTACAGTGCCTCCGCTTCTGAAATGTTTGCTGCCTGCATGCAGGATTATAACCGCGCACTTATTGTGGGTTCAACCACTTATGGAAAAGGGACCGGGCAGGTATTGCTACCGCTTGACACTACAATTTCAGAAGAAGACTTTCTCGCCGGTAAGAAAACGGCATCCTCTTTTATCAAGGTCACCTTATCAGAATTTTTCAGGGTGAACGGTTCGGCAACCCAGTTCAAGGGTGTGGAGCCCGATGTAGCCATTCCTACTGCTGCCACTGAAGTTTCGAGAGAACAGGATGAGAAAACTGCTCTTCGGTTTTCAACCATCGAGGCAAATAAATACTACCGTCCGCTGCCCGCACTTGACAGGGCATCCGCTGTTCAGAAGGCGAAGGCTGCGATATTGAACGATGATTATTTCAGGCAACTGGATTCCCTGAAATTGAAGCAGGTTGCAACAAACAAACAGCGTGTTTCGCTTAATTTGAAGACCTACCTGGCAGCCAATTATGCTAAGGAACAACCAACGCAGGAAACAAAGGATGCCAAACCTATATTTACAGTAGAGAATAACAGCTATGAGGCACAGCGCCTCCAGCTCAACCCATCACAGCAATTCACCAATAATTTTTTCCGGAGCTTGCTGCAGTTGGACCCGGAACTCAAGATCGTTTACTCAATTTTACAATAGACCCTATTTATGAAACTATTACTAACGTTTGCAACAGTTATTTGTCTCCTTACAAGCAAGGCCCAAACCTTTGATAACGCCGGAACATACATGACGGCGCTTAGCAACACTCACGTTGAGATGGACCAAAAGTATATGGCTTACATGAGTGCATCGGCTCACGGAAAGCGTGCAAGAAAAGTGGAGAAGTTGAGAAAGGCGGTGGTTGAAGCCATTTCTGAAAGTAAGTACAAAGCCTCCGGCCTCCCGTTTTATAAAGGCGATAAGTCGCTCAGGCAAAGCCATCTTGACTACATTCAAATGTGCTACCTCGTTTTCAATGACGACTATGAAAAGATAGTGAACATGGAGGAGATAGCAGAGCAGTCGTTTGATGAGATGGAGGCCTACCTTTTGCTCAGGGAAAAGACCGTAGAGAAGCTGAAAATGGCGGGGGATAAACTGCAGGCTGAAGTAAGGGCATTTGCTGCTAAGCATGATGTTGAGTTAATTGAAACTAAGTCGGCATTAGGCGAGAAGATGGCTTTAACAGGAGCAGTAAATCATTATTACAACAAGGTATATCTGCTGTTCTTTAAATGCAACTGGCAGCATAACCAAATGATTGAAGCTCTCAATCAACAAAAAGTAAATGCGGTAGAGCAAGCCCGGTCTTCGTTAGTTCGCTTTGCCACCGAAGGACTTGCTGTTTTAGACACCATGAAAGGATATAACATGGACAAGTCGCTGGTACTTGCAGGCAAACACACCCTGCAATTATACAAGCGCGCAGCGGAAACAGAAATTCCTAAAATGATAGAGTTCCTGGTGAAGAAGGAAAATTTTGCTAAAATGGATAAAGCGATGAAGAGCAAGTCTTCCCCTTCGCAAGAAGAAATTGATGCTTTCAATAAGGAAGTGAAGGATTATAATGCATCAATAAAAGTTTATAACACAGCAAATGACAGCAGCAATAAGCTTTCAAATGAAGCTTACAACAGTTGGGAAAAGGCTGTTAAAGAGTTCTACGATCGCCACGTACCCCACTATAAGTAAGATTAAGTTTACCACGGTTGTTGCCACGTCTTTCGTAGTTAGCCCATCATCCTGCTATTAATGGAGGGAGCTTCAACCAACCGAAAATAGGCGCTAAGAAAACGCCTGTGTTAACAGACCTATTTTTGATCACTTGTTAATTATCTGGTTTAACTGCAAGGGGTTGTTAAAGCAGCCGCCATATTCTTCACAACCTGCCCTGCATTTGGGTTTCATTAGCTTTTTCAGGAATATTTATTGCCTTTTAAGGGTATGGAAACGCTAATGCCCACGATAAAAACAATATTGTTGATAGAGGATGACCTGGATATATCCGATGTAACAAACATCTTCCTTACGTCAAGAGGCTACAAGGTGGAGCATCACTTTGGTATGGATAGTTACGAGAAATACCTGCGCGTTGTTAGGGAGGTGAAGCCTAACCTTATTCTGTCAGATATCTTCGTGCCTGGTATTGATGGTAAGAAGCTTTGTGAATTCGTAAAAAGCGATGAAGATCTCAGCCATATTCCCTACATATTATATTCCGCTGCTAGTTTCAGCAGGAAGGAGATAGCCAATTTTCCTGGCGAGTACTTTCTTCCCAAGCCTTTCAGTCTCGATAAACTGGAGTCGGTAATTACCGAAGCGCTCCACGGAGAGAAAGAACGACAGGAAGCAGCTTAGAATTTACCTGATGAAAGGATGATCACTTCGTGCAAGGCCACCTTCACCAGGTCGCCAGTGTTGTAATGCATTTGTTTCTTAATGTTGTTTTCCGGGCCCTCATCTTTCACACCTGTTGATCGCAGAAGCAACTTCCACCCGTCTCTATGAAATGGGGCCTGTAATTCTATCGCCCTATTAGAGAAATTGAATAACGCACAAATGCTATGCTGTCCATCGGCTGCATGGCGGAGGAGTACTAGTGCTTCCTGCCCCACGGGCCATGCCTTTACATCTTTCTTTAGAAAGTTAGCAAGTGCAGGGTGGCTTTTGCGTAGCCCAATTAATTGTTTGTGCCAGTCGAGTAACAGCTTATGCTCCCCGGTATTGCGTTTTTCCCAGTGGAGTATACAGTTCTCAAAAGTTTTAGTATCGTAGGGATCCGGCGCATTAAAAGGCCCGAAGGCAGCAAATTCTTTCTTTCTTCCTTCTCTCACCACTTCAACAAGTTGTTGATCGTGATGGCTTACAAAGAAAAAGAAAGGAGCCGTTTCTCCATATTCCTCACCCATAAACAGCATAGGTATGTAAGGCGAAAGCACTAAAGCTGCCGCAGCAAGCTTCTGCTTTTCAAAGGTTACCAATACGCTCAGCCTTTCGCCGTTTACGCGGTTGCCTACCTGGTCATGATTAAGATTAAAGGCGATAAACTTATTGCCATCAACTCCTATAGAGGAACTGCCATGCTTTCTTTTCCTAAACTCAACCCATTCGCCGCTATGTACAAAGCCATCTGTGTATGCTTTAGCCAACTGCTCCATTGTTCCAAAGTCGGCATACCTCTCCCTGCCTTCTTCATCCAGCATCACGTAAAGGGCATGGTGAAAGTCGTCCAGCCATTGTGCATGCATGCCCATGCCACCCTTGTGGGTTGGATGTACACTCCTTGGGCTATTGTAGTCGCATTCTGCAGTAAGGTAAAGTCGTCTCCCAAGCTTTTCCTGCAAAGCAGTTACTTCTTCTGACAGCAATTGCCAGAAGCTTACCGCGGAGTGATCATACATCTCGTGAACAGCATCCAGCCTCAGGCCATCAATGTGGTAGTGTTTAAACCAGTGAAGCGCATTGTTTACAAAATAGTCTTTAACTCCATCGCTCCACTCTCCGTCAAAGTTCACTGCGTCGCCCCAGGGCACATTATACCGATTTGTAAAATACGGGGCAAACTGTGAGAGGTAATTGCCCTCGGGGCCAAGGTGATTGTATACTACATCAAGAAATACAGCAATGCCTTCTTTGTGGCATGCATCCACCAGTTTCTTCAATCCTTCGGGCCCTCCATAACTATGATGCACCGCATATGGGAATACTCCATCGTACCCCCAGTTGCGGTTGCCTGGAAACTGGGACACAGGCATCAGTTCTATCACATTAATTCCTGTATCAGCAAGGTCTTTCAGGCGGGGTATGATGGCTTCAAAACTGCCTTCGGTTGTAAACGTGCCTACATGCAGTTCATAAAGCACTGCCTGCTTCAGGTCTATCCCCTTCCAATCGGAATCCTGCCAATGATGTTGCCCGTGGTCTACCACTGCAGAGGGCCCGTGTACATCTTCCCGCTGGTAATGCGAAGCAGGATCCGGATAGCTATTTTCCGCGCTCATCTTAAACCTATATAGCGTGCCCGCTGCTATATTATCTGCGAGACAACTGTGGTACCCTGCATTCTTCTGCATTGCAATCAAACGGTCGCCCGCATCATCCATAATAACAAGCTCCACTTTGTCAAGCAGAGGTGCCCACACAGTAAACTTGCATTGGTTGCTGCCAAGGTATTCTGCGCCAATGTTCCTCATATACTCACATCCTTTTTTTTAAGCAGTGGTGTTAGGCCTGCAGTCTTACGATGATACCCTCATCACCGCTCAGGCAAATTGTTTCATTTATCTCTCCGCCTTCCAGTTCAGGTATGGTGGCTATTTCAATCCTTCCTTTGTACACGTGTTTCATTTTGATGTAACAAGGCCGGTGACTGAGGTTTAGCATCACCAGGAATTTATCTGATCCTTCTGCATGCCTGATGAATCCCATAGCCTGTTCGCTGGCGTACACAGGTATATAGCTGCCAATGCTAAGTGAAGGTTCACTTTGCCTTAGCCGGATTAGCCTTTTATAAAAAGTAAGGATGGAGTACTCATCATCACGCTGTGCGGTTACGTTTACCCTCAGGTACTTTTTATCAAGTCTTAACCAGGGTTTCGACTTGCTGAATCCTGCATAGTCTGAATTATCCCATTGCATAGGCGTGCGTGCAGGGTCGCGGCTGAGGTTTTTATCAGGCATATTCAATCCCTGGGGATCCTGCACTTCGTTGAAAGGAATGGCAACATCCGTCATTCCAATCTCTTCGCCATAATAGATTGTTGGCGTTCCGCGTAGCGTAAGTAGCAGCATGGCAGCTACCTTGCTTTGGGCCTGCCCGATGCGGCTGGTTATCCTTGGCTGATCGTGGTTACCTAGAACCCAGTTGGGCCATCCTCCTTTTGGCAGGCTGCCTTCGTACATGTCTACTGCACTTGCTATCTGCTGTGCATTCCATGATAGTGAAAGCAACTGGAAGTTAAAGGGCAGGTGTGCACCTTTAAGGTCAACTCCATAGTAAGTTACCAGCTTATGAACAGGCAGGTAGATTTCACCTATCATCATGCGTTCTTCATATTCGTCCAGCACATCGCGCATCATCCTTACAATGTCATGCACTTCCGGCTGGTCGGTTGAATAAACAGGGATGAGTTGTTCGTAGGTAGCCATATGGTTTTCGTAATTAGGATTGACAGGATTATTTCTAAACTGCTCGTCCTTTATCATGTGCCACATAACATCCACTCTAAATCCATCTACCCCTTTATCTAACCAAAACCGCATTACATCCATCATTGCTTTTTGTACTTCAGGATTGCGCCAGTTTAAATCAGGTTGCTCCTTTAGAAAAGCGTGGTAGTAGTATTGCTTAGTTTGCTCGTCCCATTCCCATGCACTTCCGCCAAACACGCTCAGCCAGTTGTTTGGCAGGTCGCCATCTTCATTCTTATCCCGCCATATATACCAATTCCTTTTAGGATTGTCCCTGCTGCTTTTCGACTCAAGAAACCAGGGATGCTGATCGGACGTATGGTTGGGAACAAGGTCAAGTATCATTTTCATTCCCCGGCTATGCACTTCCTGCAACAACCTGTCAAAATCGTCCATATTACCAAACAAGGGGTGGATGCCTGTATAGTCCGATATATCATAACCGTAGTCTGCCATGGGCGATGGATAAACGGGCGAAAGCCATACAGCGGTTACACCAAGCCATTGCAAATAGTCAAGGCGCTGTACAATGCCGTTCAAATCGCCTATTCCATCGTTGTTGCTATCCTGGTAGGAGCGGGGATATATCTGGTAAATGATGCCTTCCTGCCACCATAGGTGATTTTGTTGACTCAAAGCCATAGTAACTGCCGTTTAAAAGGGCTTTTCCTTAGGGCAAAATAGCTGCCAGAACATTGGCTTATGATTCCATGTGCAATAAAAAAGCAGGAGAGACCCCTGCTTTCGGTTATCATTAAACAAGTTCTTAAGGGGTTCTGATCATAACGATTTCCCGTGTAGTTCGCATACCGTAATAAACACCTACCTTTTGTTCTTCATGCACTGTGTATCCTTCGGCTGATATCCTCATACCATATTCACCTTCATCGAGAGGGATTTTTACTATGCCCTCTCCATCAGAAAACACATGGCGCCTTCCTGGTTGAAGGAATATTTCTGCGTTCTCAATGGGGAGATGGGATATTTCGTCAACAATAGTCAACTCCATGCCTGTCTCGCCCGGAACAAACATTTGCTCCAATGCTTCAAACGAAAACAGTTTGCGGTTCTCAGGATGGTTTTTGAAGATGGTTGTTCCATCCTTCAACATTGCCTGCAGTTTTTCGTACACCTTATTGTTGGTTTCGATATCGGGTACTGCCGCCCCGATGGCTAACTGCCGGACAGCGTCGTCGTAGGTACGGCCCGAATAGCTGCTTTTCAAAGAGGAGAAAGAAACTAAATGGTTCTTATAACTTTCCCATGCGCTGTTTGCAATTGCGTAAAGTTGTTGATGGCTGCACCTATACTTTGGCTTTAGGTGGGAGGTTGTGATTGCCATAATAAGTAGTTGTTTATGGTTTAAAAAATGGTTGTAAGACTAAACCTACGTCAGCGCGTCATTTCAAACTATGACTAATGTCATAGGCTCAACTATTTATTTTGGAAACAAGTTTTTTCTGCTGCCGGTTTACATCTGTATTATCTGTTTCTTGTTAGACGGCTATAAAAGGTAGCGGTTATTATCTTTACTTCGAAAACACCTTTATGCAGAACTGGAAGAAATGGCTGGCCAAATACATCGATATAGCAGATGAAAAGATAGATGAGCTTGTGTATAGTGTACGTAAAAGGCTCAACGATTTCAAGCCTGTACAGATAGTTCCCTACCGGAGTTATGGCACGGCCCGCCGGATATACGTGATAGGAAGAGTGCTGGAGGATAAGAAGATTGCAGGTGCAGGAG
This sequence comes from Bacteroidota bacterium, assembly GCA_023433265.1. GTDB lineage: Bacteria > Bacteroidota > Bacteroidia > Chitinophagales > Chitinophagaceae > JAEZDR01. Next base: position 8,668 of record JAEZDR010000097.1, read on the forward strand.
AAAGTGATAACATCCTGGATAACCTCGTAAATATGTATAAGCGTTTTCAAAGCGATGAGGTTCCCGGAGCAGTTGTAAAAACCGTGATACAGGGAGAGGAATACGAGGTAACTACTAACAATGAAGGGTATTTTGTTTTTGATATACATCCCAAAGAACCGCTGATAGCTGAAAGCCTCTGGCATGGGATACCATTACAGTTAAAGAGTGCACCCATACCTTTTGATGAAGTAAACGCAGAAGCGGAAATTATGATTCCCCCTCCTGATGCAGAATACGGCATCATCAGCGACATAGATGATACGATTGTGAAGACGAGCGCTACGGACATCCTGGCAATGGGAAGAAATGTGTTGCTAAACAATGCAAAAACAAGGTTGCCTTTCGCTGGAGTAGCCGAGTTTTATAAAAGCCTGCAATTAGGCAGAAACGGAAAGCGAAACAATCCTTTCTTTTACGTGAGCAGTAGCCCATGGAATATGTACGACCTGCTGCGTGATTTCCTCGTGCTAAACAACATTCCTGAAGGTCCATTATTGCTACGCGATCATGGTACGAACCGCGAAAGCTTAGGAGGTGGTACACACATGGGTCATAAGTTTAAGGAAATAAAACAAATACTGGAAGCTTATCCACAACTCAACTTCATTCTTATTGGCGATAGCGGGCAGGAAGACCCGGTAATTTATGAAGAAGTCGTAAAACAGTTTCCGGGGAGGGTATTAGGCATTTACATCCGCGATGTGCAACACGCGGCGCGTGAAGCGAAGGCAATGGCTATTGCCGAACGCCTGAAAGGTGTTACGGACATGCTCGTAATGGATGACACTGTGGAGGCGGCTAATGATGCCGCGGCCAAAGGCCTGATATTCCGGGAAGCAATACCCGCCATAGTAGAAGAAAAGAAAGAAGATAAAGGAGAGAAACCCGGTAAAGAAGAACTAAAGCCTGTATAGTAAAGTATGACAAAAGCCGAAATAAGGAAGTTGTATTCAGTAAAGAGGCAGGAGCTTTCTCACAGCGACCTACTTAAACTTGATGACCTGTTATTGATTCAATTCCAGAAAATGTCTTTTCCGGGTGTTGAATTGCTATTGTCCTATATGCCCATGCAACATAAGACGGAGCCTAATGCCACTTTATATACCCGTTACTTCTTTCACATGAACCCTGGTGTCCACATTGCATATCCCGTAACTGACTTCAGGAACCTATCAATGCAAGCCTTTGTTGTGAACGAGGACACTGCGTTTATAGAAACCAAACAAGGAATAGCGGAACCGGTTGATGCATTGCTTGTAGAACCCGAAGCAATAGATATGGTTTTTGTGCCTTTCTTAGCCTGCGACAAAAAAGGCTACAGGGTTGGTTATGGAAAAGGTTTTTACGATAGGTTTCTTAAAGAATGTCGGCCTGATATTATCAAATTAGGGTTCAGCTATTTTGATCCAGTAGAGGAAATTTCCGATGTTGAACCTTTCGACGTCCCGCTGGACTATTGCATTACACCACAGGCTGTTTTCAAATTCTAAATGCGCGCAGGAAAGGAATTGAAGCAATGCTGCTAATTATTTATCTCCCAAACATTCTTACTAAGTAATCCTCTTTAAATTCAAGGTAAGTAGCCCCGCCACCTGGTGTTACATTAGGTGTATTGCAGTTGAATAAATCGTCCAGCAGTTGCTGCATTTCTTTCCTCGCCAGGGGTTGGCCTGCTTTGATAGCATGCTGCCTGCTGATACACCTGATGAGCTTTTCACGTTTGGAAAATTTAACCTCGTTGCTGAAATGTTTGTATTGCTCTATCAACAGTTCAATGGCATTCCGCTCATTGCCGGCAAGCACATCGGCAGGAGTGCCCTGGATTACAAAACTATTGTTGCCGAAAGGTTCTACCTGGTAACCTATGATCAAAAGATCCGGAATCAAATCGTTGAGCAAGACCGCATCCTGGGCCGTTAGCTCAAGGGTTACCGGGAAAAGGCTTTGCTGGCTGGCAATATTCTTTCCCTGCGCTGCCATGCTGTAACGTTCATAGAGTACCCTTTCATGTGCAAGTTGCTGGTGTACCAAAAGAAATCCTCCCTCGGTTTGGGCAACGATGTAGGTATTATGCAGTTGATGAACGGGAAAGTCGCTTTCAGCCTGGAGGTTGATTGCTTTGGCCTTGGGCTGATCATAGTCAAAGTAATTGCCGCCGGTGCTTGTTTCAAGGATGGATTTGAAACTGTTTTCCTCCCCGTGCTTTGCAGCTGGCTTGTAGAAATCCTGCCAGTTTTTTATTTCGGATTTGGTGCCTTCTCTCTCTATAAAATGTGCCTGGTTTTGTTGGGTAAAAGTTTTATACAGGTTTGAAGATGCTATCTCTTCTTTCTTACCTTCCGTAAGCGGTTGGCTGATGGCATCGAGGCTTTGTATTTCAGCGTTCAGGCTAAAGTCCAGCGAAGGTGCAATGCTGAATTGAGCCAGTGCATGGCGCACCGCACTTTGAACAAAAGCATAAACGATCTTCTCATCTTCAAACTTAATCTCCTGCTTGGTGGGATGTACATTCACATCTACCTGTGCGGGGTCGAGGTCGATAAAGAGAACGTAAGTAGCAAAGGAATCTTTTGCTATCAGGTCTTCGAAAGCGCTGCTGACTGCGTGGTTTAGGTAAGCGCTCCTGATGAAGCGGTTGTTGACAAAAAAGTATTGGTCTCCCCTTGTTTTCCTACCTGTCTCAGGCTTTCCAACAAACCCGTAAATGTTCAGGTAGTCTGTTTCTTCTTTCACCGTTACCAGTTTCGTATGGTAACTGTTCCCAAGAATTTGTAATACCCTTTGCTTGAGTGAACCCTGTTCCAGGTAGAACACCTGTTGCCCATTGGAGGTAAAGGAAAAGAAGATATGCGGGAAGGCCATTGACACCCTGATAAACTCGTCTACAATGTGCCTTAGTTCTGCATTATTGCTCTTAAGAAAGTTACGCCGTGCAGGTATGTTGAAAAACAGGTTCTTCATGCAAATGTTTGTACCCTGTGGCGCAGCACAAGGCTCCTGCAGTTTCACAATACTGTTTTCAATTTCTATCGAGGTGCCCAGCTCACTATCTTCCCGGCGGGTTTTTAATGTAACCTGTGCCACGGCTGCTATGGATGCCAATGCCTCACCTCTGAAGCCCATTGTTTTGATGTGAAACAGGTCGTCAACCTGTCGAATTTTACTGGTAGCATGACGTTCGAAGCACATGCGTGCATCCGTGTCACTCATTCCTTTACCATTATCAATTACCTGGATCAGGCTTTTGCCGGCGTCGTTTACAATGAGTTGGATTTCTGTAGCCCCCGCGTCAACGGCGTTCTCTAACAATTCCTTCACAGCACTTGCCGGCCGTTGAATAACCTCGCCCGCAGCTATTTGATTAGCAATGTTATCCGGTAACAAGTTGATGATGTCCCCCACTTCTTTCAGCACATTTTAATAAGCGCTAAAGGTAAAACTAATGAAACTTCAGGCGAGCGGCGGAGTCAAATATCTAATTTTATAATACCTATGAAAAGCCCTTACTCTTACATTAAACTTATGGTCATCCTGGCTTTATTGGCATGGACGGCCACTTCCTGCTCCAAGGAAG
>JAEZDR010000111.1 GCA_023433265.1 Bacteroidota bacterium
GCCAACGCCTTATGTAGAAGCCATCCTGCAGGGTTACAAATATTGGAAAAGGAAGCTGTTGAAAACGAGCAATTGCAACCCATTCTAAATCATGTGAAGTGGGAGGTTAGATCATGACCGGATGGGAAATTGCTGCAGCTATCGTTACGTGGGGCATATTCCTTTATTCCGTGGTGTTGCTTTGTTTCTATATTACCATAGGCTTTATTGCAATCCCGGAGTTAAAAAAGTATTTGAACAGTCATCGTTTTACTGACTACAGGCTTATTGCTGCTTCTCCCTATGCACCCAGTATTTCGATACTCGCGCCGGCCTATAATGAAGGTGCTACGATTACCGAAAACGTTCGTTCGCTTCTATCCATTTTTTACAGCAACCTTGAGGTAATCATCATCAACGACGGAAGTAAGGATGATAGTTTGAAAAAACTGATTGATGCGTACGATCTGGAGAAAATAGACTTTGTGGTCAACTACCAGGTGCCTGCTAAAGAGGTAAGGGGGGTTTATAAAAGCCGCAACCCTGTCTATGCAAAATTACTTGTTGTAGACAAAGTGAATGGCGGCAAGGCAGATGCTTTGAATGTTGGGGTTAATATAGCTTCCAACAGTTACATTGTATGTATAGATGTGGATTGCGTACTTGAACAAGACGCCTTATTGAAAATGGTAAAACCATTTGTAGACGAAACCAATAAGCGCGTTATTGCTTCCGGTGGTGTAGTACGTATTGCTAACTCCTGTGTTATAGAGAATGGAAAGTTAGTAGAAGTGAGGTTGCCGAAACAGTACCTGCCCCGAATGCAGGCACTTGAATACATCCGGGCTTTTCTCCTGGGACGGATGGCCTGGAGCCGTTTAAACGGTTTGTTGATTATTTCCGGTGCTTTTGGCGCATTCGATCGGGATATTGTAATCAAATGCGGGGGTTATAACCATGATACCGTTGGTGAAGATATGGAGCTTGTAGTGCGCATGCGGCGCTATATGGAAGAAAATCATCTGGCTTACAGCGTGGCATACATCCCCGACCCGCTCTGTTGGACAGAAGCACCTTCGTCTTACCAAATACTCAGGCGCCAACGCAATCGGTGGACAAGGGGAACCATTGAAACCATGTGGATTCACAAAAAACTGTTCCTGAATCCGCGATATGGCATACTTGGAATGCTAAGCTTTCCCTATTGGTTTTTCTATGAGATGTTAGCGCCCCTGGTAGAGTTCTTTGGCTTCCTGGCTTTCCTTGTGATGGCTTTACTGGGAATGATCAGCTGGAAATTGTTTTTCGCTTTACTCGGTTTCATCATTCTTTTTGGTTACGTGTTTTCTGCTATAGCGATCTACATGGAAGTGTCTACTTATAACCAATACAGAAGAAGACGTGAAGTTTTTATGTTGATACTTACAGCAATATCTGAACCTTTCCTCTTTCACCCGGTTGTAGTAGTGAGTGCTGTACAGGGATATGTTGATTTATTGCGTAAAAAGAAAAGCTGGGGCGAAATGACCAGGCAAGGTTTCGGTGCAACGGCCGCCACACAAACGCCCGCCACACCCAAAGCCGTTTCACAACCTGAGACTCAAAGGAAAAAGAGCTTCGAAAATGCAGTTGTAAAATATACCGGCCACCTGCTCATGTTTACTGTCTTCATACTGCTGCTCAGAACTTTCGAACTGTTCAGCGAATCCTACCTAAGGGGCTTACCGATTGGTGCAGACCAAATTATAAGAATAGCAATTGTAAATGACCTCTGCTTTGCTGCTTCCACCGCCACCATATTACTGTTACCATATCTGTTGTGTTACTACCTTAAGCCCAGTTTCGGCAGCGTGTTCATCAAAATGACGTTGCTGCTATTTGCAATCGTTCATGCTGCCCTGATACAATACTTCATAACTACCCTGGTGCCTTTGGGCGCAGACTTTTGGAGCTATAGCTGGGCCGACATCAAACAAACGGTAGGCGCAGCCGGAATTTCTTTAACAACTATTGTAGGTATGATATTGCTGCTTGTGGTTGCAGCTTACCTAATCATTGCAGTCCCGGGGAAGATATTTGCAGGGCTTTTCTTTAGTTGTGGGTGGCTACTTACATGCATAACAACCTTTTACTTTGTTGTTGAAAACAAGCGACCTTTTATTGAAGGAAATGAGCATAGTAAAACCCTGGTACTTAACAAATCGCTGGCTTTTTACCGAGCCTCAGTTTTGCGGTTTCTACCTGAAGAAAGCGAAAGAGGTACCCGGTCATCCGGTTCAGCATATGACTATGTTGATGATAGTGAGTACGTCTTTCTAAGAAAAGATGAAACAAGAGATGTGTTATCCCCATTCTTCAAAGCTGGGATTTACAAGCCTAACATCGTTTTCATCATTGTAGAAGGATTGGGCAGGGCTTTTACAAACGAGGGAGCCTACTTCGGAAACTTCACTCCGTTTCTTGATAGCCTTTCGGCACACAGCCTTTACTGGCCTAATGCATTGAGCACCCAAGGCAGGACCTTCGGCGTACTCCCTTCCGTGCTTGCTTCTGCTCCATTTGCGCGCAATGGTTTTGCTGAATTGAATGAAAGGATTCCTCCGCATTTTTCCATCGTTAGCCTCCTGAAACCTGCCGGATACAAAACCAGCTTTTACTATGGCGGTAACTCGTCGTTCGACTTCATGAGGTCTTTCCTAAATAAAACAGGTATAGATGAAATAAAAGACATCAATTCTTTCCCGGGCGGTTATGAGCAGATGCCTTCTACCAATAATTTTTCATGGGGATACGGGGATAAGGAGCTTTTTAATTTTTACCAGCGAACAAGCTTACCCAGCCAGCAAGCGTACTGTAATGTGTTGCTGACGGTATCCACGCACAATCCTTTTCTTATTAATGAGCAGGATGCCTATTTCCAAAAGCTTGACAAATACATTGCTACCGCAAAACTTCCGCAGGAACACAAAAACGGTTATAAAAACTACCGATTCCAGTTGGCAAGTGTTTTATACACTGATGATGCTTTACGACAATTCTTTGCAACGTATAGAACGCGACAGGACTTCGATCGGACTATCTTTATTATTACAGGCGATCATAGAATGCCGGAAATACCTATGCGGGATAAACTTGACAGGTACCACGTTCCTTTGGTTATCTATTCCCCCTTGCTTGTACGCACAGGTAACTTCAAATCAATTGTGTCACATTTTGACATAACACCTTCTTTGTTGACTTTCCTGGAATCGAAGCAACAGGTAGTAATGCCAGAACTTGTAACCTGGATGGGACAAGGGCTGGACACCTCGGCTACGTTTAAAGGCACAGGTGCATATCCTTTAATGCAAACCAAAAACGACCTGGTGGATTACATTAACGGCACCGGTCTCATCAATCAGGGCACCTACTACAAAATCAACGAAGACATGTCCGTCGAAGAAGATGTCATGAACGAAAAGAAGCAAGCGACCATCCAACTTTTCTCCGATTTTCGAAACCGTAATAAACTATTCATTCAAAAAGGCACCCTCCTGCCCGATAGCTTGTACAGGAAGTATTTGAAATGATGAGTAGAAAAGGACAGTAGTCCGGCTGATTTCCCGTTTCGCCGTGCGCACCCCTCCTCTTTCCGGGCAACCCAACTCTACACCCCTAACCTTAGGTACCCGTACCGTTGTTTCAGCAATGTTGTAGCGATGTTGTACCGGTGCTGTAGCGGTGTTGTAGGGGAGCAACTGCCTTGTTACTGGGTAGTAACTGTCTGGTTACTGTAAGGTAACAGTGTTAGAAGCGCCTTGTATAAGCTACCCCGGCTTGCACCTGGTTGCCCCTTGTGCCGGGCAGGTACTCTTGGTTATTAATTGAAATATTATAACTAAAGATGTTCAGCTTCTTCACGCTAAAGCTTCCACTAATACCCGCTCTCGTCGCCCTAAGCCTATACCCCCCGCCATACTGAACAGCCTGTATTCTTTCGTCAGGTGATATACCAGTGCCCACTGTAACAGCAATAAAATCATCAGCCCCGGAAAAATAGTACCGGGCTGAAGCGTTGTACGACTGAGACACCTCCCCTCCATTTTGCGATGGTGTGAGGTAGGCTCGTAATCCGAACAAAAAGTTCTTATAGTACTTTCCTAACGCTGCTGTATAAATGAATGTTGGATCAGAGAAGTACAAGTAGCGTACGCCCGCCTCTGCTTCAAAAGAAGCTGGTAGGTTAGCGTATAAACTGGCGCCAAATCGCCAATGCGGGAAAACTCCCACGTTATCACTGTACCCACCGCTCACGTACCCATAAAAGGTCTTCGATATTTTAGGATAAGCATCCACTTCAAACTGGTACCCATCTTCCTTAAACCGGTTAGCATAGTTTACCCTCGCCATCACCGATCCGTATTTTGTACGCCTGCCATAATCAAGACTTGCCAGCCTCCAGGGATCATCAAATTGCTTGTCAAAATAAACATGATCATAGCTAATACCAATGCTATTGACCGAACGTTCGTTTCGGATTCTGCCCGCCAGCGACCGGGCTTCGCTGTTGCCCTTATTCAGCAGCAGCACCGTATCTATCGCTTCCTGGGCGGCAGAAAAGTTCCGCAATGCATTTTCAAACTTTGCTTTTCGCAACCAGAGCTCCACCGACTTCGGATTATATACCAACCCTTCTTTCACTACCAATAATCCATGGTTGTACTTATCGTCCCAATATTCCAGGTCGGACAAGGCTACTGAAGCGTCGGTATACGCCGGGTCGCTGGTAAGAACCTCTCTAAAAAGCAACCTGGACGTGTCATATTGCTTGTTCCAGGCATGCAACCGTCCCAGGAATATCTTTAAATCCGCATATCGGGGTGATTGTTGCAATCCCTGCAACAGAAATTGCTTTGCTTTTTCATGATCCTTTTCCTCGAAAGCTGCTTTCCTTGCTAAAATCAACAGCGAATCGCTGGAAAGACCCTGGGACTGCAGGCTATTAAAGCTCAAACAAAACAGCCCCACTATCAGACCGTATTTACAATATTTAATAATGTGTTTCACAAAGCGCAATTCAACTTTGTTTTTTACAAATATAGGGGCTGCTTCATAGCATTCTTTTACACCAATTGTTTCATGCTAGCCTTTTTAGTTTTAGGATGTTGGAATACCCGGCATTGGAAAACATGATAAATGTCATGTTCTAAAATGACATTTGAATGACACCCGAATTCTTACTGAAGAGATAGCCCCTGTAGCTTTGCGGTCGTAAACTGAGAGAACAGAAATGCCCGTTAAAGACATCAACAGGTTTTTTATTGCCGGGATTAATTACAAGAAATCGGATGCCGCCGTGCGTGGCCAGTTTGCTATAAACAAAGATCAGTATATCAGCATTTTACAGCTGGCTTCATCTTTCAATATTTCTGAGTTTTTCATTGTTTCTACCTGCAACAGGACTGAAATCTACGGCTTTGCCGAGCACCCAAACGACCTCGTTAACCTGCTTTGTAGCCAAACCGTAGGAGATACGGATACCTTTCTGCAGGCCTCGTATATCAAAAAGGGAAACGATGCTATTGAACACCTGTTTAACGTAGGTGCAGGGTTAGATTCGCAAATACTCGGTGACTATGAAATAGTGGGGCAGATAAAACAGGCTGTAAAAGTTTCAAAGGAATATGGTTTTATTGGTGCTTTTATAGAAAGATTGATCAACTGTATGTTGCAATCATCAAAAGCCATCAAAAACAAAACACAACTTAGCGGCGGCACTGTTTCGGTTTCCTTTGCTGCGGTTCAATACATAAAAGAGAACATAGCCGAAATAAAGGAAAAGAAGATACTATTGGTGGGGACAGGCAAAATTGGCAGGAATACCTGCAAAAACATTGTCGACTATCTTGATACCAATAATATCACCCTAATCAACCGCACTGACGAGAAAGCTGAACTGATGGCCGAAGAATTGAATGTACACTTTGCGCCTTCAGAAAAGCTTCATCACCTGATGCTTGAAAGCGATGTGATATTGGTGGCGACCAACTCTGCGAAGCCTGTTATTCTTCAAAGCCATCTTGAGGACTCCCGCCAGAAGTTAATTCTCGACCTTTCAATTCCGGCAAATGTAGAACCCTCGGTAAAAGATCTACCCCATGTTACTTTGGTGAATGTGGATGAGCTTTCGAAGCTAAAAGACGAAACATTGCAGATGCGAATGGCGGAAGTGCCAAGAGCTAAATGCATTATCGCCCAGCATATACTCGAGTTCCAGGAGTGGCATCTGCAAAGGAAATATGTTCCTATCCTAAAAACTGTGAAAGGCAAACTTGCCTCAATAAACGATTGTCCTTTTTACCAGAGTTTCAGGCAAGTTAACGATGGAGAAACACAGCCCTCTGACGAACAAATCCAGAAGCTTGTTAACAATTTTGCTGCTAAAATGAAGCAGCAACAGAACCCCGGATGCTACTTTCTTGAGGCAATTAATGAGTACATTGCAATAGGGGTTAATTAGCCATTGATGCAAAAAACTATCCGAATTGGAACAAGAGACAGCCGACTTGCCGTTTGGCAGGCGGAGGAAGTGCAGCGCCTCCTTGCAGAACAGGGTGTGGCTGCAGAACTTGTATTTATCAAAAACGAGGGGGACCTTGATACAATTACTCCGTTATATGCCATAGGAGTACAGGGCGTGTTTACCCGAACCCTTGACGCAGCATTGCTCAGCGGCAAAATTGATATAGCTGTACATTCTATGAAAGACGTACCCGTTCAACTTGCGGGAGGTATCATAGAAGCTGCTGTGCTAAAAAGAGCTTCCCATAAAGACATATTCGTATACCATCCACAAAAGGCAATGCCTGCATGGTTATCGGAGCCTGGAAGCAACGCGGAAATACATATTGCAACCAGCAGCATCAGGAGGATAGCACAGATTAAACATCAATACCCAAACGCAAGCATTTCCAACATACGGGGAAATGTGATTACCCGGCTGAAGAAGGTAGAAGAGAGCGATTGGGATGGAGCAATTTTCGCTGCTGCCGGGCTTGAACGCATAGGCGTGCGGCCCTCCCATTCGGTGGACCTTGACTGGATGCTTCCGGCACCCGCGCAGGGAGCTATCATGGTTGTGTGCCGGGAAGAAGATAAGTTTTCTTTTAGCGTTTGCAGGGCTTTCCATCACGAGGAAACTGCAAGTTGCGTTACAGCAGAGCGAGCTTTCCTCACAACGCTGCTGGGGGGCTGCTCTACTCCCATTAGTGCATTTGCCTACAAGGAAGGAGGAGTAATGCAGTTTAAAGGAAATGTAACCAGTCCTGACGGCCGCAAATCGTTTGATATTACAAACACATACGAGATCGGGAATAAAGATGCCGGCATTGCGGCTGCAAATCAATTACTGGAAAACGAAGAAGTAAGGGAGCTTATCAGAGGGATTAGAAATGTTGAAGCCTGAGTTAACCATACTAAGTACTAAAACCCTCAGTGAGGCAATCATTTCACAGGCTGCCATTCATAATATAAAGGTCCTCTGTGTACCTATGATAAGCACGACAGCCTTTGTAGACGAAGAGAAAGCAACCATTATAAAAGACCTGAGTACACGGAGGTTATCGATTGCGATAACAAGCAGCAATGCTTTGAAGGCAATCCTACCTTACCTGGCAGGTGACTGCAACTGGAACATTTATACCATCGGAAGCAAGACAGAGCAGTTAGTAAGGCAAACAATTCCTTCAGGCAAGCTATCAGCAAGCGCTATGTACGGAACAGAATTGGCAAAGAAGATAATTGCCAATGGTGATAAAGAAGTCTATTTCTTCTGCGGAAATATGAGAAGTGATGCGCTTCCAAAAATGCTGACACAGCATGGAGTACTATGCAGGGAAGTGAAGGTGTATACTACCACCTTACACCCTGTTACTGTAAACGAAAACTACCAGGCCGTGCTGTTTTTTAGCCCCAGCGGAGTAGAAAGTTATTTTTCGGCAAATGGCATTCAAGAAAATACGGTTGTCTTTACCATTGGAAATACAACCGCTGAAGCGGTGCGCAAACATTGCCAAAACACAATCGTAGTCCCAAGATCCACATCAACAGAAGAACTATTTAAACAAGTATTAAAATATTATCAGGTTAGAATATAAGGCATAAACATGAGCACATCCCTACAAACCAGCACTACATTGAAAAATGATTTATTACTTAGGGCATTGCGTAAAGAGCAAGTTGAGCGCCCTCCCGTATGGATGATGCGCCAGGCAGGTAGATACCTGCCGGACTATCTCAAGCTGAAAGCAAAGTATGATTTCTTTACGCGGGTACAAACCCCTGAACTAGCCTGCGAAATCACATTACAACCCATTGACCAGGTAGGTGTGGATGCAGCTATCATCTTTTCAGATATCCTTGTGATACCGCAAGCGATGGGACTTGAAGTACTGATGGAAGAAGGCAAAGGCCCGTCGTTACCGCAAGTGATAAAAAGCCAGGGCGATGTTGATAAATTGATTACCAGTAACGTAGAAGAAATGCTGGGTTACGTGATGCAAGCGCTGAGTCTTACAAAAAAAGAGTTGGCCGGACGCGTGCCGCTCATAGGTTTTGCGGGGGCACCCTGGACGCTACTTTGCTATATGGTAGAGGGAAAAGGCAGCAAAACCTGGGATAAGGCGAAACAGTTCGCGTACAC
>JAEZDR010000053.1 GCA_023433265.1 Bacteroidota bacterium
GTACTGGAACTGGCCGATGATACAAGCCTTCTGCAAGCAAAGCAGGTAAGTGATGCAGTGAACGAAGAGCAGGTGGCTACCATCATTTACACTTCAGGTACAACAGGAGTACCTAAAGGGGTAATGCTTACACATAAGAATATTATGAGTAATGCAATGCTCTCAAAGGAAACCTTTCCATTTCCCGACGATCCGACCCAAAAAGTGTTAAGTTTCCTACCATTGAATCACATTTTTGAAAAGTGCGTTACCTATATCTACCTCTATAGCGGCATAAGTATTTGGTATGCTGAGAGCATGGAGACGATTGGTGATAATTTGAAAGAAGTGAAGCCAGATGGTTTTACAACAGTGCCTCGACTGCTGGAGAAAGTGTTTGAAAAAGTAATGGCCACCGGGAGCTCACTAAAAGGCATTAAACGGAAACTCTTCTTCTGGGCGCTGGAGTTAGGGGAACAGTATGACAACCGCAAGAGTGGTGGCCCTTTATACGATATACAACTGGCTCTGGCAAACAAGATAGTGTTTAGTAAATGGCGGGATGGACTGGGAGGGAATATCAAATTTATAATAACGGGGGGTGCCGCCTGCCAGGCAAAATTGCTGCGCATTTTCAATGCAGGGCAAATACCGGTATTCGAAGGCTATGGGCCTACCGAGAATAGCCCGGTGATATGCGTAAACCGGAAGATACCAGCCAGCGACACATATTTTGGAACCGTGGGACCGCCGATAAATGGTGTCGAAGTAAAACTCGCCGATGATGGAGAAATCATGGTAAAGGGGCCATCTGTGATGAAGGGTTATTATAAGCGTCCTGACCTTACTGCCGAAGCTATTGTAGACGGTTGGTTGCTGACGGGCGATATAGGCGAGTGGGTAGAAGAAAGGTTTATTAAGATAACTGACCGCAAGAAAGAACTGTTTAAAACCAGTGGCGGTAAATATGTAGCACCGCAGCCCATAGAAAATAAGCTGAAAGAAAGCCCTTATGTGGAGCAGGTGATGGTAGTAGGTGCCGAGCGCAAGTTTGTGGGTGCCTTAATAGTTCCCTCGTTTACTATGCTGCGCGATTTCATGCACCATCATAACATACACGTGCATTCAAATGAAGAAGCAATAAAGCATCCCATCGTTTTAAAACACTACAGAGACCTCGTGGAGAGCTTCAATACCTATTTTAACCAGGTAGAGCAGATAAAGCGATTTGAGTTGCTACCGCATGAATGGAGTGTGGAAGGAGGGGAGATGACGCCAAAGCTTAGCCTTAAACGTAAGGTGGTGATGGACAAGTACAAAGACCTTATAGAGCGGATATACAGGTAGCTGAGTTGTGGGACAAAAGGTCAGAAAGCATTTACTCCTGGGGGTACGATCCATTTTTACATTTTCAAATCTTTGCCCAAAACAAATAATTATCATACACGTAAACGTGGCAGCGCGATAATTTTGCTTACTTAAACTGCTACTATGCCAATTAATATACCGGCTTACCAACGCCTTGTTCAAGAACTAAACCCGGCGGAAGTTACCCTGGTGGCCGTCAGTAAGACCAAACCCGCATCGGATGTACAGGAATTGTACGATCTGGGACACAGGGACTTTGGAGAAAATTATGTACAGGAACTATCCGAAAAATATGAATTGCTTCCCAAGGATATCAGGTGGCATTTTATTGGACATCTCCAGACCAACAAGGCGAAATATATTGTGCCTTTTGTTTATCTCATCCATGGCATTGATTCCTTAAAGTTATTAGTAGAGGTAAACAAGCAAGCCGGAAAAAACAACCGGGTGATTGACTGCCTGTTACAAATGTTTATAGCGCAGGAAGAAACGAAATTTGGGCTTGATGATGAAGAGTTGGATGAAATAATTACTCAATACAATCATGGGAATTTTCCAAATATTCGTTTAAGAGGGCTGATGGCAATGGCTACCCTTACTGACGATAAGGAGCAGATACGCAGGGAGTTTGCTCATTTGAGATCCCTTTACGATCGCTATAAAGACAAGCTACCTGCATGGGACATGCTTAGTATGGGAATGAGTGCCGATTACCCAATAGCCCTCGAGTACGGAAGTAACATGGTGAGAATTGGAAGCATGCTCTTTGGCGAATGGGTTTATGCTAAGTAATACAACATTTGCATAGTTAGCAAGCACGTCCACGCAGCGGGGAAAAGAGTCGATAGGAAAAAGACATCCAGTTCCCGGCACATCCGGTCGCCGTCAAATTCCACTCGTAACACCCGTAAACAATACATTGGAAGCATATGGGTCTGCAGTAGGTTTCCATTGGGTTTGCAATGGGTTTGCAATGGGTTTCCAATGGGTGTACAATTGAATAACTTAAGTGTGTCGTCAATGTGCCTATGCCACGTCTCGATTACATCTCTTATATCTCTCCCATGTTTCTTTAGGGTATCGATAGCCCTGGAATGCTCTGCGATTATATTGTGAGAGAAAGGTAGCTGTGATTTTGATGTTAGCGGGATAATCATTTTATTTGATAAAAACGTTGATAGCTGGCACTAACCCTTGTAAATATCATCTGGTTTAGGCGAGACCTGCGCCTCCATGATAATGCAGCACTCTACCATGCCCTGAAAGATGAACTCCCCGTTGTTCCGCTTTTCGTTTTCGATACCAACATCCTCCACGATCTTGAAGAAGTAGCCGATGCGCGCGTGGAGTTCATTCATAACACAATTGTTGAGCTAAGGTCAACCTTGTCTCACCTCGGCGTAGGCCTTGAGGTGCACCATGGAACACCCGTCGATGCTTTTGTCTCGCTTTCAAAAAAGTACAGCATCAACAAGGTATTTACTAACCGCGATTATGAACAATACGCAATCGATCGGGACAATGAGGTAAGGCACTTATTGTCGCAAAACAATGCTACCCTGCACACCTATAAAGATCACGTAATTTTTGAAGCGGGCGAGGTGTTGAAAGCCAACCGCGGGCCTTACACTGTCTTTACTCCCTATGCGCGGCAATGGAAAGCAAGGTTGAATGACTTCTTCCTCAAATCCTATCCTGTAGCAAAATATTACAGCAACTTTTACAAGCAACAACCACTGCCGCTCATCAGCCTTCAGCAACTCGGTTTTCAACCCACCGGAAGAACTTTTCCTGCAAGGATTTTTGATGTGGAGGTTATTCAGAATTATCACACCACGCGCGATATTCCCGGTGTTGAGGGTACTTCAAAATTGGGTGTACACCTTCGCTTTGGTACGGTGAGTATAAGAGAGTTAGCAGCCTTCGCGTACCAGCATAACCCCACCTACCTAAATGAACTGATCTGGCGCGATTTCTACCATGCTATACTAGCCCATTTTCCACATGTGAGGAAGGGGCAGTCCTTCAACCCTAAATATGATCGCATTCCCTGGCGCAATAATGAGAAAGATTTTGCAGCATGGTGCAATGGCGCTACCGGCTATCCCATCGTGGATGCAGGTATGCGCGAATTAAATGCCACGGGTTTTATGCATAACAGGGTGAGAATGATAGTGGCTTCCTTTCTAACCAAACATCTCTTGATTGACTGGCGATGGGGTGAAGCCTACTTTGCGAAAAAGTTGCTGGATTACGACTATGCTTCAAACAACGGCGGGTGGCAGTGGGCTGCCGGCAGTGGCTGCGATGCTGCTCCTTACTTCAGGGTATTCAATCCCACGTTGCAGGTACAGAAGTTCGATAAACAGCTTACATACATACATAAATGGGTACCGGAATTAAGTAGTTCCGGGTATCCCCGGCCTATTGTTGAACACGAGTTGGCACGCGACAGGGCACTTGTAGTTTACAAACAGGCGCTCGCCCGATAGCGGCTTAATTTTCAACCGTTTCTACTGTTTGAAATGTTTGCAAGGCTGCAACTTTTCTTTCACACTAACTTTTCATTACCAGTGCGATCTTTAGTTTATTACTCACAACCTGTGTAAAACCCTATTAGGAAACCTCAGGTGTCCCTGGTTAAATTTGGAATAGAACTTGACCTACTCCTAAAACACATTGATTAACAATTAAACTTTGCAACAATTGACAGACATCATCATTAACCTCGACAGCATCAACCCTATCGAGTTCTTCGGAGTAAATAACCGTAAACTCGATCTGTTGAAGAAGAAGTTTCCGTTGCTAAAGATACTTTCGCGCGGAACCCAGATCAAACTGAGCGGAGCCCCTGAACACATAGAAAATGCTAAAGAAAAAATAAATCTCATCATCCAATACATGGAACGGAATGGAGATTTGAGTGACAACTACTTTGAGCAGATTCTTGGTGGAGATGATGCTGAGACAATCGATGCATTTGTAGAGAAGAACCCGAACGACATCCTCGTATTTGGGCCTAATGGCAAAACCGTAAGAGCCCGCACTGCAAACCAGAAGAAATTGGTGCAGTCTGCTGACAAAAACGATATTGTCTTTGCTATCGGTCCTGCGGGTACAGGTAAAACCTATACCGCGGTGGCAATGGCTGTAAGGGCGCTTAAGAATAAACAGGTAAAGAAAATCATCCTCACCCGCCCGGCTGTGGAAGCAGGGGAGAGCCTTGGCTTCTTACCGGGAGACCTTAAGGAAAAGATTGATCCCTACCTGCGCCCATTGTACGATGCCCTTGATGATATGATTCCTGCAGATAAGCTGGGTTATTATATGAGTACACGGACGATTGAAATTGCACCGCTTGCTTATATGCGTGGCCGTACATTGGATAATGCTTTTATTATTTTGGACGAAGCGCAGAATGCGAACGACCTGCAGTTAAAGATGTTCCTAACCCGTATTGGCGCTAATGCAAAAGCTATTATTACAGGCGATCCTACACAGGTAGACTTGCCCAAGAATCAGCGAAGCGGATTACAGAAAGCCAATCGAATCCTTCGGAATATTCCCGGAATTGCGCATGTGGAACTGGATGAAGAAGACGTAGTAAGGCATAAGCTGGTTAAGGCGATTATCAAAGCTTACGATAAAGAAAAAGAGAAGGAAGATAAGCATGATGAGCAACAGCCGACAGGAAGGCATCATCATTAAAAAACAGAGCGGGTGGAAACACCCGCTTTTTTATTGTGCAATGCAAACGGATTAGCTTCCCGAGGCTAACAAGCTCTGGTAATAAACAAATTACATGTGAGCGCGAGATAATTACAACGGCAAACACTGGAATTTACATCGCAATACCTTATATTGCCTTACACTAGTTCCTGCTCATGAGATATTTAGTAACCTGCTACCTTACAATCTTTTTATCTTCCGGTGCTATTGCGCAAAACAAAATCTTCACGGAAACCGATGAAATTGGCGCCACCGTCCTGGAAATTACCAACGAGAAAATAAAATACAAAAGGACTGATAATCCAGGGCCGGTATATTCCATTTCTACGAAAAAAGCCAGGCTTTTGTTCAATGAGCATGGAGGATTTCTTTTGCCACAGTTATTGGATTCAATTTCAAACGACTTATTGCCAGTAGCGGTAGCGGCTTTCACTAATTACCGGAGTGATGCAAATGATACGCTGGATAAAGTTTACACAACGCAGCATAAGTTGCTGAAATGCCAGGTGCTTGGAGAAGAGGATAAAACAATTAAAGTATTACTGAACGAAATTGAACTACAGTTAGATAAAAGCTCTATTGCTCTTATTATTTATAAGACTAATAAACATCGGCTTTTTTCGCAATTGGGTGTAGTTAGTGATGTATTGCATCAGCCTTTCAGGCAACGAATGAGCGAGGAGTTAGCAAAAGCAAAATCGTCCTCTCAAAGTCTTGCAATAAATAAAGTTGCAAAGGATATTCCACCAAAAGAAAAGCAAAGAACCACTATACCCGCAACTACACCATTGCAGGCGTCGATGGTACCAGTAAGCACAGGGAGTGCATCGATACCCATAGTTACGGCGGGTAATAGACCCAGTGACTCAAAGCCGCAGGCAAATGACGCAGCAAAAGTAGCTGCTAAAGAAAAAGCTGCGCTCGCAGCTATAGAAAAAGCAAAGCAAGACAGTCTGAATGCGGTCAATGCACTGGCGCGAGCGGAAGAAAAACGGCGTACTGATAGCCTGGCTTCCGTTTTGGCGGAACTTAAAAAACTCAAGGCCGACAGCCTGGCCAAAGCTCAGGCTGAATTTAGAAGGTATAGTAACACCATGGCGTCTGCTCTTTCACTGTTAAACGAGAAGAAGTATGCTGAGGCAAGGGAGCAATATATTTTGGCTGCAGGGATTAAGCCCGATGAGCAAGAGCCGGCGACAAGAATTGCATCTATCGATAAAACTTTACAGCAACTGGCGGTGGAAATAGCGTTGGCAAATAGGTACGATTCGTTGGTTGCTATTGCGGATAGTGGCATTGCTTCTAGTAATTGGAACATTGCACTTGTGCATTACAGCCTCGCATCAGAAATAAAGCCGGAAGAATACTACCTGAAGAAACAGTTAAGTTTTGTAAAGAAAGAGATAGAAGTGCAAGAAGCAGAAGAGAAAGCCAAAGAGGAGGCCAGGATTAAAAAAGAACGGAAGGACAAGTATGACGGCGCAATGAAACGGGCAGACCAGGCTTTAAAAGAAAAAAAATATGAGGTGGCTCTTGAAGAATTTAATGAGGCTCTAAAGATCAATCCAAATGATGAATATGCTAAAGCAAAGGTGGAAGCTTTGACCTACCAATTGAATAAGCAAAAAGAAAATGCGGAGAAACACAAATGAGGTTTATAATCCTGATACTGTTTTCTACTATTTCCTACACGCTGCAAGCCCAGGATACTATCCACATGCGGGGCAGAAAACCTTTCATCACAAAAGTGCTTGAGGTTGATGAAAACACGATTACTATCTTGAAGGATAGTGTAGACAACATTACTGAGGTAATCAAGTTAGCAGAAATAAAAGTTATAAAGTATAATGGAGGGTATGTTGAGCGTCATTTCGTTGATTCTATATCTAATTACCAGGATTATGTTACGCTTAGGGACGAAGGAGTGGTAAGATGCTTCGTAGTGGAAGTAAGCGAAAACCATATCCATATAGAGCAGCACAATGTAGATACATTCAGGATTATAAGCCTTGATTCCATTGCCTTCATTAAGTATGCGTCTGGGTTTAATGAGAAATATAATGAACTACTTGTGAAGGATAAACCTAAACTTGCTAACGAGGAAACAGGGCTGGCAAATGCACATCAGGCAGGCAGGGCAAAACCGCCCACCTCAACGCCTACATCGGTACCTGTGGCAGCACCTGTTGCTGTAACAAAGTTGCCGTCGCGAGAAGTGATTGCTCAAAACGCTGCGAAGCCGGATGATCGCAAGTCAAAGCCAACTAAAGAGGAAAAACCGCCAAAGGACGGCAAACAGCTTGAAGCAGTGACAGTAGTAGCAAACAGGAGCAATGATCCATTTAAAATAGGGATAGGTGTAATAACAGACACAACTAACGGGCTGAACCGCAGTTTTGCACTGCAAGCATTATTGAAGAACAATCCAATAGAAAGGAATGACACTGTGTTGCAACCAACTATTAAAGATTATCCGTATCGCACACGCTACTTTGTTACAGGTACTTTCTCTAATGGTCGATGTAACCTTAAATTTTATAAGAATGGAAAAAAGACGGCGGTGGTGCAGGGTTCTGACTGGAAAGATGTTTATGCAAAACTAACCTTATTATTAAAGGAAGACGGCTACGAAGCTGCCAATAGAAGGTTTAAAGACGTGTTTGAAGGCAGCCACCTGGCAGTGCCTTTTGGAAGAGTATCCGAGGGGTTGCCTGGGAGGATGGAACATAGGGTGCCCTATGTTTTACGATCTGATAGCTTGCTCGGCAAGCAAATTAGAATGACGTTTGTGCGTAACCGGGGTGATGAGGCATTAGCAGAAAATATGGTGAGGAATATTTACGGTGCTTATAAAAATTCTAACGAAACAGAGCTATACTTTTTCAGAGGGGAAGACGTTCCGGAAAGCGTGCGAAAAGTGGCAAGACCACTGATATTTCCCCGACATTACAGTCTTGAGCCCAGCCTCAATTATCTTGCTTGCGGTAACCAATTCTTACAGGAGAAAGACTTAGAAAGCGCTACGGTGAGCTATTTCGCTGCCCTAAATTCCAGTGACCAACTTATAACAAGCCCTGCAGAGAAGAGCATTGTGCGAGGAAGGATATTTGATGCACTTGCCTCCTTAAGCCTGCAATTTCCTAAACCGAGAACTCATTGCGCTGCAATATATAAGCTGTGTGCGGACCTAAATTACTCTTTTGTGAATTCTGGTAAGTGCAGGCAAAAACGTAACGAGTACTATACGCAAATTGGTAAGATAGAAAAAGTGCTTGAAGAGGCAGAAACCAAAGCCCGGCAAATAAGAGCTACAAGGACTAAAGGCCTATTAGCCGGACTGGCTGTAATGGCTGGAGGTTTTGCTGCTGAAACCTCAGTTGGTGCTGAAGATATGCTGACAAAAAGCTTAGAAATACTTGAAAGTACTTCAGACGCTACCTCCAACGCCTCAACGGCCCTCGATAATATTTACAAAGGCATAGAGCAGAAAATCAACTCTTCGTCGTTTGTAGTGGAGGGAAGTGAGATAGATGGGGAGTCGTTAGATCTGTTAGCCACCCGCGAAATATGGTTGTTCCTGACTCAGCATGAGCAAGAGTCGAAGGATCTGATATTGAGGTTTGCAAGCAATAAAAATCACTTGCGAAAACTAACAGAGGAATACTTGAAAGCAGGAGGAGGTGAAGATAAACAACAGCTGGCAAATCAATTCTTCACCCAAATGAGTAAGATATATGCGTTTTCAGTTGCAGCAGAAGCAAGAGGGATTGATTTGAATGAAAACGTATTAAAGAAGTTTTGACGCTCGGCTAGTGAAAATGCAGGAGTGGGACGCAAGAAATGCAAAAAGAAAAACAAAAGCTATGATTATTAGAAAGCTTATTCTAGTTTGGCTTAGTATGTTGTCTACTTTTCCCTTTGTGGATGTTTTATCTCAAAAGGGTTATGTGATTTCGGTTAGTACCTCCCGGATGACCCATTCTTCAAATACAAGTATAGGAGAGCCGGATATTCAACACATGGTTGATGAAATAGTGAAATATGCTAAAATTATTCAAAAGAGTAACTGTGCCCAGAGGTTGCAGCCAGAAATAGATAAGCAGCTAAGAGCTGAAATGAAGAAAATTTCCGAGGGAACGCCTTATCTCCTCACAGTAGATTATGAAGACTGCAAATTCGTTTCGTTAGTACCCGACAGGGGCAGCGGCGCTATTGGCGATAAGAATGCAACTCTTTACAGAATTACGCTTTACCAGGAAATAGAACGCGAGCCTGTGGTGAAACCCGACCCAGATGGCATTAAAAAGTTTCCGATACTGGCCACTTACATTAATGAAAAAGGAAAATGGATTGCTATCAGCCCTTACGAAATGTCCGAAGGCTACGAGACGGAAGAACGAGCAATAGGTGCGTTGTTTTATACGGCAGGCGAGTTAAGCTTCTTAAAGAATTCCGGCAAGTTCAGAGTTTACAAGTTCAACAAGCCGCAGGAGAACATCAGGATTGATGTTAGAGGTATTATTAAACAATTGGGTGCGACAGATATTCCTGAATAAAATAAATGATAAAATATGCAGCCTGGAATCATTGGCCTTTTTCTAATACTATGTTGTAATGTAGCGGCACATGCTCAATGTACGGAGGCGAAAGATGCCGACATGAAAAAATACAAGGAGCTTACGATGACTCAGGATGCGCAAGGGTGTTCGCAATGTGCAATGCTTGCGTTATACCATTGCTCAGCGAGGTATTGTAAGACAGTAGAGGATAAACGCAAGGTTTCGGCACTGATCAATGAAACTAAAAGGAATATTGAAACAATGGGGCAACCTTATTGCTGCCCCGACCTTTATAAAAAGGCACCAGCATGGGGATCAATGGTGGGAGCCTCCAACCTGGGTGGCGGCTTAGGTGAAAAGCCGGGCAACGGGTTAAACACTGGCACCACAAACAACAATTTAAACAGCCTGGACGAGTATGGCAATGCCTATGATCAAGGAAACCTTACAACAGGACAAATGGTGGAGGCAGCAGGGGGCATAATATCGGAACTTGCTGCTGATATGACCAATAACCTTCAGAAAAAGGTTACGGATGTGAAAAATGTTCCAACTTCATCTATTGGTTTCGATAACAAGAAAAATGAAGGTGGAGGAGCCGGCAATAAAACACCAAAGCCAAAGTCTACTTCGGCAGACGAGATTAGCGTATCGGATTTGTTTAACAATGACAATGATGATGAAACCGACGAAAGTGGTGGAAGTAAAAGCAGGGAGGAAATGTTAGCGCACATCCAACACGAAGTGTTTCGAAAAAGCGACTATAACGGTGTTAATTCCACTCAATTGAACAGTATTGAAAACAAACCGAATGGCAGCCTTTCTGCAGGCCCAAATATACCGTTCGACAGTAAGTTGACAAATGGCAGAATAGTTGAATATCAACCTGGCAATATTGCCAACTACGGGGTGGGATTTGACAATAGCCCTGACAAGGTAATCTTTACTAAGTCGAGATATGTAACGGAAGCCTCTGCGATGCAACTAGTAATCAGTCCTAAAGAACTGGATGGTTGGCCAATTATTTACCTGGCGGTTCTAAAAACATTTTGGCAATAAACGAAAATGACAATGCCTTATAAACTTTTGTCGAGCCTCACCGCTATTCTAATCGGTTTTATCAGCATAGGCCAGACATCTAATCGTTTTTCTGTAAGCCCTGAATATTCTGTTACGATCTATGGACTTGTAAGCAGCAACCTGCCCTCGTCTGATTTTTATGTAAGCGAAGCCGGGCAAGCATTTGTCCCAATAAACGGCGGAGTTTACAACCCAAAAGATTCTACCTGGTTTATTCCACCCAAGGCGGGTCGAATCATTTCGTCTTTCTCCGCCAATGCAATTGATTCGGCCATTATCCTTGCCTATAAAGAAAACGATTCGTCGACGATCCATTACCTGAAAGCAAATCGGAAGCTTGGGTTCGATGATGCTATCCTGGCAAGCCTGGACCCCGGGTTTTATAACGTGAACTACAAGAACAATACCCTTGTTATATGGGGAAGAAATAAAGGTTTATATAGGATAGGGTACTTAGGACGAGACAGTCTGAAGTGGGTAGTTAACATCCCGGAAAAAATCTCTTCGGTGTTCCTGGACAATCATGGAACGATTTACTTTTCTGCTGCAAATAAAATCATCAACTATAACATCAACGAGGTAGTGGCACAATTGGATACAACCATTACCGGGTTTTCATTCCTGGAATCCCGATTCCTGGTAGTAAGCACACCGCAAGGGGTATATACAAATGAATCGGGAAATTTCAAAGCCATTGCCACTGACCTGGATGGCCTCATCAAAACTTATGGAAAAGATGTTTATATCTTGTCCAATCGTAAGTCACTGTTAGTAAAACTTAGCAAAAGGGTATAACCTGCTTGATATTTTCTTTTCCTTTGCTTAATGAAGCTGCTTGCAATATCCTTCCTAACCCTATCCCTACTTGCCTGCAACGCAAGACAAAACAATTTTTCTCCACCAGCTAATGCTTTTGATGCCGGAAGAGAATTCCTTGATGCATTTTTTAAGGGCGACTTTGAGCGGGCAGAATTTTACATGCTAAAGGAAGACGAGAACAATAAAATACTAAGCCGCCTGAAAAAAGAATACAGGGAGCGTAGCGAGCACGAACGGAAACAGTTTGCAGATGCAAGCATTAATGTATTTGATATTGAAGAAGTATCACCGGATGTTACGATCATTTCCTACAGAAACTCCTATGATAAGATTGCGAGGAAACTCAAGGTTGTTGGCGCAGAAGGAACGTGGATGGTAGACTTTAAATACACTTTCAACGGCAACCTCTGATGTTTAAATCCATCCTGATCCTAGGTGTAGGTGGCATGGCCGGTTCCATGCTTCGACACTGGCTATCCGTTTCCCTTAGCGGTACGTTTATTCCGGGGGCAGACCTGTTTGTTAGCCTGGTAGGCTGCTTCATTCTAGGATTAATTGTGGGATTGCTCATCTTTAGAGCCAATGTAAAACAGCAGATTTTAATAGTAACTGTGGGCTTTTGCGGTGGTTTTACAACCGTTTCTGCTTTTTCGCTGCAATCCATCAATATGATGATGCAAGAAAGCTGGGCGATAGCTGACGGTTATATTTTAATTAGTGTAATTTCTGCGTTGGCAGCTACATTTGCAGGCATTAGCTTAGCAAAATAGGATAGATATGTTGACAGTTTTACATCCATGGCATGGGGTACATTATGGAGAACAAGCTCCGAGAATTGTAAATGCAATCATTGAAATACCACAGGGCTCAAGGGCCAAATACGAAATAGATAAGGCTACCGGCCTGCTAAAACTGGATAGGGTTATATACTCCTCGGTTTACTATCCATCTAATTATGGTTTTATTCCGCAAACCTACGGCGACGATAAGGATCCTCTTGATATATTGGTACTCTCAACGGTTTCGGTTCATCCACTCACCATCATGGAAGCCAAAGTAATTGGCGTGATGCAGATGATAGACGGAGGAGATGCAGACGATAAAATAATTGCCGTGTCGGCTAACGATCCGGGTGTAAACCATTACAACAATATCGAGCAGTTGCCTCAGCATTTCTTTAGTGAAATGCGACACTTCTTCGAAGAATATAAAAAGCTTGAGAACAAGACCGTGGTGGTGGAAGAGTTTGGAGATAAAGCGACTGCTTTGGATATTGTTGATGTTGCCATAAAAAGCTATCGCGAACACTTTAAAAAGTAAGACAATGACAGTTCAGACTATTTTATTGCTGTTGCTGATAGGAGCGGCAGCAGGTATGCTGAGCGGGCTGGTAGGAGTAGGGGGTGGAGTGATTATCGTACCTGCTTTGGTGATGGTACTTGGTTTTAGCCAGCACCAGGCGCAAGGTACTTCGCTTGGTTTGTTGTCTATTCCTGTGGTAGCTGTGGCTGCCTTTAACTATTATAAACAAGGGTACATCGATATAAAAGTCGTTCTTATTATGGCGGTAGCGTTTCTGATTGGAGGATTTTTAGGAAGTAAGTTGGCTGTTGGGCTACCGCAGGCACAATTAAAAAAAATATTTGCCATCGTCCTCTTGATCATTGGTGGAAAGATGTTGTTTTTTGATAAATAAGTTTGACCCTCTATTTTTGCGCATACACAACACAAACTAATGGAAGTAAAAAAACGAAATACAGGTAAGTATTGGGCTTTGTGCTTTATCTGGACTGCTTTAATGATTGTAATGCTTGCGATTCCGGCTGCGAGGCCCTATTTCTGGCTGGCTTTACCCGGAGCTGCTACTTATTTCGTATTGGCTATGGACCTAATGTAGATTAGAGGCTAACTTCCATCGATTGCCCGGTTAAGGAACTTCATTAATGGCTTAAGCGAAGTGAATGCCTGGAGAATCTTTTTCTCGGCATTTTTGCTAATCCATTCCTCATCCGTTATTGGTGCGGATGCCACCCAACATTTAAGCTTTAGATATTCAGCGGCGGCATGATCGCTTTCGTATCCTTTAGGCAGTCTGGAAAGAGAAATTTCCTTGTCTTTATCTAAGTCGCCAAAGGCTTTTTTGAAAGCGGGGGCTTTAATAATTTGTAAGAATTCGCCGGTGTTATAATCTATTTCCTGCCTGATGCTTTTAATAACAGCCGTTTCCGGCATCCATATACCTCCACCTGCGAAACTCCTGTTACCTGGTTGCAACTGGATATAATAAACCGGTTTCGGGGTTTTTCTTCCTTCCCGATGAATTACAGCGCCGAAATTGGTTTTGTATGGGTCTTTGTTTTTTGAAAAGCGTACGTCCCGATTAATTCTAAACATGCAATTTTTGCCAACAATGCCAGCAACACTTTCGTCCTCCGCTGCATGTTTGTTTATGATTCGTTGAACAAATGCTGCAAAATCTGTTCTGGCATTGTCGTAATCTATACGGTGAGTATCGAACCAGCTTTTGTCGTTGTTCTTTTCCAGTTGCGCAAGAAATTTAAGCGTGGAAGATTGTAGCATAATATGATTTCGACTTGTATTATTCAAAGGTAACAGCCTTATAACTAAAATGCCCTGATTGAAAAATCAAGGCACTTATGGTGTTCGACAATTTTAAAGGTTGAATATGAATTGTCTGCACCTAACGGTCTGAAAAATATTCACTCTCACACGCCCATTCCATCACTCTTCACTATAGCACTCATCACACATTTCCTTTCTCGCTTTCCAATCTCTCTTCTAATACGTATATATAAAACTCTGTGCCAAACGTGTAATTTTTCAAATTGGCAAAAGCTTTATAACTAAATGAATTTAAGCGGTGCCATTTTTTCGCCATTCAACATTCCGAAAGATAAGTGTCGGACGCAAATTTACCTTGCCGATCTTCAGCAGCCGTATCATCCTGAACGGAATTTGGCGAGGGTGGATTAGGGGGTTAGTACTGAATGCTCCTTCTGTTGATTATTTGTATTCCTTAATAACCTGAGATTTGACTCGAAATGCCAGAAGGAGAGGCCGTAACCCCTAAAACATGCACGTTTAGTTAATTGGTAATATTATTTAGCAGGGCTTCTGTTTTTTTACATTTCTCAACCGCATTCGCTCCATTTTGTTAGATGTTAGTAAGCAGTTGTTAGATTTGTCTTTATGGAAAAAAGAATACTTGGTAAATCTTCAGTGCAGGTTACACCTATGGCGTTCGGCGCTTGGGCTATCGGTGGATGGATGTGGGGAGGAGCCGAAGAAACAGAAGCCATCGAAGCTATTAAAACTGCATACGAATCAGGAATAACAACCATTGATACCGCACCTGTGTATGGCTTCGGAAGAAGTGAAGAATTGGTGGGCCGCGCCATGAAAGATATTCCAAGAGATAAGTACGAGATTCTTACAAAATTTGGAATGAATTGGGATACTGAAGATGGTGAATATTTTTTTGACACTGTTGACAACAACGGTCGTCCGTTCAAAATGTACAAATGGGCATCATCTAAAAAGATAGTGCAGGAATGCGAGGCAAGCCTCAGGAGACTGCGTACAGACTATATTGATCTCTATCAAATACATTGGCCCGATGCCACTACTCCGATGTCTGAAACCTTTGAAGCGGTGCGTAAACTGGTAGAACAGGGCAAAGTAAGGGCAGCAGGCGTATGTAACTATAACCAACACCAGGTGAGCGAGGCTTTGGAAACAATCTCTCTCGTCTCTAACCAGGTGCCCTATTCAATGATCAACCGCGACATTGAAAAAACAGTTATCCTTCAAGCATTGGAAAAAGGGCTTAGCATCATTGCTTACAGTCCGCTGCAACGCGGACTGCTAACCGGTAAAATAAAGCCCGGCCATAAATTCAAGGAGGGTGATACGCGTGAGGGCAATCGGTTTTATACAGCAGAAAATATTGCAAAGGCAAACGAGCTTTTAGATAAGCTTAAACCCATTGCTGAAAAGCATAAAGCCACCGTTAGCCAGGTTGTCATTAACTGGACCCTGCACCAGCCAGCCATAGGATGTGTCCTTGTAGGGGCACGCAATGCCCAACAGGTAAAAGATAACGTTGGCGCTATGGCATTCCAACTCTCGAAGGAAGAAATGGACCACATTTCTGCGCTGGCCGATGGGTTTGCCACCGTAGATCATAAATAGTCCTTATTTAGCAGGCAGCAGTTTTTCTAACACGTAGTACACTGCGGGACAGAAGCTGCTGTTTTTTAATGAGATTGCCGGACGTTTCAGTAGAACATCTTCATTGGTGTAGGGGAAGCGAGAACAGTCTGAAGGCCTATCCTCGTAAATGCTGCAGAAATTATCAGCGCCCAGGAAAGGGCAGGGAGTTGACTTCACCACATAATCACCGTCAGCATCAAGTGACAGGTAGGTACTAATAAAATCTGACTCTTTCATGCGCAGAACCTTGCTGATACGTTTTATATCTGTTGTCTTGAAGCGGGGAGAATAGTTTTTACAACAGGCAGCACATGAAAGACAGTCGACCTTCGTAAAGGCTTCTTCGTGAAGGGCAGGTAGCACTCTTAAAGTATGCTTAACATTTGCTCGTTGAAGAAACTGTTTGTATTTCTTCTGCTGTAGCACTGAATGTTTCTGCCAGTCGTGTTGCATCATATTCAAAACTATTATTACCTAGCATAATCACCACTCCCAATGCACTCCTTTGTATGAAATTTAAGACTTCTCCCGTACATGGGTGGATATTCTTAGATCATCAATGATAGGCTTATGATAGAAGTAGTTGCAAAGCTTAATGCCACCCAACCTTGGAATGTGAGGAGGTTACAAATGGGGTGTAAGCTTTTATTGTAAAGATTTCCAATGGGTTGCAATAAACACTCCTGTGATATACTGCTATAACGCTTCCCTATGCATTATGGAGTTACTTGAGCACAGGTTTACAGCAGGTTAACGTAATAGTTGCCTCGAGGTTGCTTCTAGTTTAATACGCTGCAGACACGCTGCAAATACGCTGTAGATACGCTGCAGATACGCTTTAGAGCTGCTATTTTTATGGTTTATGAAGAAAAAAAAGACAATACAGATTCGTCCCAAGAGGCATTGAGGAATTTATTGAGAGATAAATGAGAGACGGGATGGATATGTTGATGATTATCAATGCCTAGAAGTGACTACGTCGGCGAAATGATGAGAGCTAAAAAAATGCCGCCCTACAACAGCCGCGCGGATATTAGAATCCTGACCAATATTTTTTAGCGTCTCCTGAGCCTATGGTGCTAAAAGTAAACGAAACGACGCTCCAGGCATTCGCTCCCTCACCTCCACTCTTTTAACAAACCTTAACGGCTGCTTACCATTCTAAAGCCAGATTTATTTGTTCTTTTAACTTGAAAACTCCTACTTTTGCCGTCCTAATTTTGGACACGCTATGTTTGCAGTAGTTAAAATCGCAGGTCAACAATTCAGAGTACAGGAAGGTCAGAGCCTGTATGTACCTCACCTGCAAGGTAAAACCGGAGATAAAGTTGAATTCAGCGATGTATTGCTGACAGACAACAATGGCAACCTTAGTGTAGGTAGTGCCGTGAGTGCTAAAGTAAAAGCAGAGATTGTAAGCGACCTGGTAAAGGGCGATACCGTTATTGCTTTTAAAATGAAAAGGAGAAAAGGGTTCCGTAAGAAGCACGGTCACAGGACTCATTACACACAAATCAAAATAGATAGTATCGCTTAATTATTCCTTGCGCAACCCATTGCTTTTGTTTTGGGGCGGGATTATAAATTGTATTAATTATGGCACATAAAAAAGGTGAAGGTAGCGTAAAGAACGGCCGCGACTCGCAGAGCAAACGCCTTGGTGTAAAAATCTTTGGTGGTCAACCTGCTATTGCTGGAAACATCATCGTTCGTCAGCGTGGTACCGAGTACCATCCTGGTAAGAATGTAGGGGTGGGAAGAGACTGGACATTGTTTGCTCTTACTAACGGCGTAGTAGAGTTTAGAAAAACCAAAGCGGACAAGACCACGGTTTCTGTTGTGGCAGTTGAAGCTACAGCTTAAAAAAATTTGTTAGTTGTTATAAGTTCTTTACTTTTATGGTATTATTTACTAACCATTTAAATTCAAAAGAACATGGCAACTGCAAAAAAAGCCGCAAAGAAAGCCGCTCCTAAGAAAGCTGCTGCAAAGAAAGCTGCTCCTAAAAAGGCCGCTCCTAAAAAAGCTGCTGCAAAGAAAGCTGCTCCTAAAAAAGCCGCTGTGAAAAAAGCCGCTCCTAAAAAGGCTGCTGCTAAAAAAGCTGCTCCTAAGAAAGCTGCTAAAAAATCCTAAGTATTTACTTAGAGAAGCACAAATAAGTTTCGAAAGCCCCGCATAGCGGGGCTTTTTCATTCGGAGAAGCCAGTAAGGGAATAATTTTTAGGGTTTGAGATGACTTGTTAATATATCCATGAGTTGTTGCATACCATCTTTGGAAAAAGAGCCAGCATTTAGAACAACCGGGCCTTTTGCCTGATTATAATTGTAGCGCATGATAACTCTTGATACCCAGCTCTTTTGCCTGGCTATTACCTTTTGAACGTCCCTGACCTTTATTACTATATTTTCTTGTTTATTGTGGGCGGGCGGCTCTATTGCTTCAATCTCATTCCGGTAAATAGTAATGGTACCTGTAACTGTATGGTTGAAATACACAAGGTTGTTATCATAGCTGATACCCTTATTTTGACGGATGATGAAAAGAATAAACACCAGCGATAAAATAATTGCGAGTACGGATACAGCGAAACCTAATATTCGATCAACAATAAACCTTACATCATCATTGCCTTCTGAACTTAAAAGAAATGAACCGAGTATCAAGAGGCCCGACGGGACAACCAAATACCCTAATGGGTTTTTGGCATTAAGGCTTAAGGTTTGCATATGGCAGCCAGGATTTTGATTAAATAAATATAATAAACGTTCTACCACGAGGTTACTTCTCATATTTTAACTAACTTTAATAGCCAAAGGGTTAGATTCAGCTCCTATGCTAAGCAGCTTATCATTACATTTGTAATCCCCTTGGCAAACCCCACGGTATTGAAAGAAGATGGCAAAACAAACACATTTACATTGTTCATTTTGTAAGCGCAGCAGGGATGAAGTAAAGATCCTTATAGCGGGACAGGAAGGGCACATTTGCGAAAACTGCGTAGAGCATGCGCAGGACATTATTCAGCAGGAGCTCAACTCGCGCCAGGAAGCTTATCAAAACCAGATGCGCTTTACGATAAAAAAGCCGTCGGAGATTAGGGATTTCCTGGATCAATACGTGGTAGGACAGGAGGATGCTAAAAAGGTATTATCGGTAGCGGTTTACAACCATTATAAACGGATTTCGCATAAACAACAAGCTGATGATGTTGAGATAGAAAAGAGCAACATCATCATGGTAGGCGAAACAGGTACCGGTAAAACACTTCTTGCAAAAACCATAGCCCGTCTATTAAACGTTCCTTTCGCCATAGTGGATGCTACCGTATTTACGGAAGCCGGTTATGTGGGAGAAGATGTTGAAAGCATGCTGACCCGGTTGCTACAAAATTGTAACTATGATGTAAATGCGGCTGAGAAAGGTATTGTGTACGTGGATGAAATAGATAAAATAGCGCGCAAAGGTGATAACCCATCCATAACACGCGATGTAAGTGGTGAGGGAGTTCAGCAAGGGCTTCTGAAGATGTTTGAAGGTACAGAAGTACTAGTTCCGCCACAAGGTGGACGAAAGCACCCGGAGCAGAAACTCATTAAACTAAACACCAGCAATATTTTATTTATCGCTGGCGGGGCATTTGATGGGGTTGACAAGATTATTGCCCGCCGGATTAATACAAATGCGATCGGCTTTAACGTAAACAAAGACGAGCAGGAACTGCAACGGAAAAATCTGTTGAGGTTTGTGAATGCGCAGGACTTAAAGTCGTTTGGTTTAATACCCGAACTTCTTGGACGTTTGCCGGTAGTAACGCATCTTGATCCATTGGATGCGGAAACACTCCGCTCGATACTTACCCAGCCTAAGAACAGCCTGATAAAACAGTACATCAAGTTGTTTGAGATGGAAGGGGTAGAACTTACCATAGACGATAAAGTGATGGATTTTATGGTCCAGAAAGCTCTTGAATATAAACTAGGTGCGCGTGGATTGCGGAGCATTTGTGAGAGCATTCTTACGGATGCAATGTTTTCGCTTCCAGGTACGGGGGTGAAGAGCTTCCATGTAGACCTGGAGTATGCTAAAAACCAATTTAGCAGCAGTAGAATGAACCTCTTGAAGGTAGCTTAATTTAAAAGAAAGAAAGAGGCGTCTAGCGACGCCTTTTTTTATTGGCATATATCCGGTCAGCGGAAGGGATTACGCATTGCATGAGGAGGGTACTGGAAAGTTGAATATTATACTGTGGAGGTATGAACCTTAGAAACAACCGATAAGGCGTAAGAAGGGACAAATGATTTAATTACAACGTGTTGAGTAAGTCGCCTTCCTAATTTTTCCCTAAAACCGAGCGGTTTGAAGCAACTAAGGTGTAAACCCTTACCTTCACCCGAAAATTTTTTAGTTGAAATGACAAGCGAGCAAATAGAGAATTTCCTTGTTCCGGAACACCTGTCTAAGAATCCCGTAAGGATAAGCTTTAAGAACCGTAATAACGTTATAGGCGTATTTATCGACTCTCCTGAGTTTAAAGACCTAAAGCAGAAAAACTTTTGGCGCATCGTCCAGGAAAAAGACCTGAAGAGATGGCAAGAAAAGAGAGAAATGAAACTGGTGCGTATTTATAACGGCGCGGAGTTTACCAAGCTTGTGGTAAACTAAAAACAAACTTTTTATTGAAACCATTGTACTCTTTGCATGACGTAAAGCAGATGCTGCCTTCGCTGGGCATTAAGGAACTGGAATTGTTACAAACCACTTTGCTTGAAGACAAGGCAGGTTATACGGTTCCGGAACTTAAGGCGCTGTTACGGATGCTGGAGTGCCGCCTTAAATTTATAGCCTCTTTTGAGGCTAAGGTAATGAGTTGGTATTTGACCTATCTTGTGGTACAACGCCGGGACAGTGCTACCTAGCGCCCGGCTCGCAATGAGACTTCAGAAATTTTGTATACAAACGCGATAAGTGCTGAAAGGTTCCGCGCCCTTCGGCCATACTATGACTGCGGTTTGGATAGCTCATCAGTTGGAACTGTTTTCCGTATTTAACTAATTCGTCAATGAGCATTTCGGTGTTTTGGTAATGAACATTATCATCGCCGGTACCGTGAATGAGCAACAAGTTCCCTTTTAGATTTTTCGCGTGGGTGATGGGAGATCCATGTTTGTAATCTTCTTTGTTTTCGGCCGGAAGCCCCATATATCGCTCTTCATAAATATTGTCGTAGGAAAGTAAATTCGTTACCGGCGCTATCGAGATGCCTGTCTGAAACAGCCCCGGATACTGGAACAACAGATTTAATGTTAGCGATCCTCCCCCGCTCCAGCCCCAAACAGCCATTCTTTCTTTATCTATCCAAGGCCATTCTGCAATCTTTTTTACAGCTTCTGCCTGGTCCCTTACATTCAATTGTCCAATTTTCCGGTATATGCTTTTACGCCACGCGGCCCCTTTTGGAGCAGGTGTTCCCCTATTGTCGAGGGAGATCTGGATGTACCCATCGGCAGACATATCTCCATCGTATAAAAAGTTACCCGCTGCCATATAAGTGTCAGTTACAGTTGTGGCAGCCGGTTCGCCATAGACATAAAACACTACCGGGTATCTTTTTGCAGGATTGAATGCCCGAGGTTTGACCATGTATCCATCTAGTGTAACATTTTCGGAAGTGGTAACCTGGAAAAAAGAAACGTTTTGATAATTAGTATTCACTGAAGGCTTTTTATCAAGGTACTGATGACCGGGCAAGCTGACCCAAGTGAGTTGCGGGCTTGTTGCAACATTGCTAAACGTATGTTGCGCTACCTGCGCCCCTGGAGCGATAGCATAAGCATTCGTGCCTATCATGTCGGCAGGCGTTACGCGCACAGCCTCCGTTTTGCCATCTAATGGCGCGCGGAAAAGGTATTGCTGGGTTGCATTATCCGGAGATGCTGTGAAGTACAGATAGCCTTTTTCTTTGTCGATTGCCTTGAGGCTTATGACATCGTATTCTCCCCTTGTAACCAGATGTTCTTTACCGGAAAGCGTTAAGTACCATGCATGCCTCCAGCCATCTTTTTCGCTAATCCAGATAAAGTCGTTCTTGTCGCTTGCCCACTCCCAACCGGTTGGGTCGTCGTTGTTCCAGCGACTTTTAATGTCAATCCATGCATTGTCGGTCTCTGTGTAAATGGTTTCTGATTTGCCGGTGGATGTATGGCAAATCATTAATTTACTTTCGTTCTGCCTACGGTTAAGCTGTTGGATTATTAGCTGTTTTGTACCGGGTATCCACTCCATTCTTGGGATGTAGTGCTGATTAGCCGCTCCTGGTATATTCATCCATTCTGTTTTGTTTGAGCTAATATCCACCACACCGATTCGGCAGTAGGAGGGATCTTCGCCGACCTTTGGATATTCGACTGGTATTGTGTAGGAATAAATGGAGTCGGTATTATTTATCATTAGGAAGTTTCTCGTGTTGCGCGCATCAATTTGCCAAAAAGCAATGCTTTCACTCCCAGGACTCCACCTGAAGCCGTCCCTACACCCGAACTCTTCTTCATATACCCAATCGAACGTTCCATTTATTAGCCTGCCCGCACCATCCTTGGTCAACTTCTTTTGCTGCATTGTATTGAGGTCTTCCATATAAACGTTGTTTTCGCTTACGAAAGCTACCTTATTGTTATCCGGAGAAAATTTTGCAAACATCATAGAAGATTCCGGGCGCCCTAAGCCGAGCTTTACGAGTTTTTTTGTTTCAGTATCTAATAGCCAGTAATCGCCCCGGGTTTCGTAGCGCCATACCTTTTTTGCATTGGTATATAGGAGAAATCGTTTGCCATTACCAGCAATCTGTATGCTTGTTATCGCAAGCGGCTTGTTTGTTCCTGCAGGCGTGAGCAACGCAGCGTCTGCTATTTTATTTTTTTCCAGATTTGGCAGATTGGTAAAGTAAATTCCGCTACGATCGACACTGTAATATCCACTGCCGTCGGCAGCCCAAACGGGGTCTTTCTTTTGCGCGGTGGAGACTATAGCAAACAGTAGTATACAAGCAACGGCCGAATAAAATCTCTTTCTCATTGAAAGCGTATTGAATGTTGAAATTAGCAACTATGAGGCTGCATAGCGCGAATAATTGACGAACGGAAAACATCAGAGCCCATCTATGGGCTTGTTCCATAGCCGCACAAAATAGCGGATGATAAAATAGGCGCTTATGAGGAACCAAGCATAGAATAGAACGTTTCCAATAGAAAGCGCCCCGGATACGTAGGCCAATTTAAAGTAAAGACCAGCTGTAGAGTTGATGGTCATCCATGTAAATGCTACAAACACGCTTGTAAGAATGCGTTGCAGAAAAACTTTTACTCCCTGTTCCATTGTACTTGTTTGTAACGCAGCAGCCAAAGTTACGCTATTCCGATTGGAACCGATTGCGGAAATGGATAGAAAAACAGCTACTAATTCTGTTTCTTTGCACCTGCTTAGGAAGCCCTCTTTTTACTAAACAACAAATTTATAAATATGAGTTACATAGCAGATGTACATGCACGGCAGATACTGGACAGCCGTGGCAATCCTACAGTTGAAGTTGACGTGATAACCGAAAATGGGGAAATAGGCAGAGCAGCTGTGCCCAGCGGAGCTTCAACAGGAAAGCACGAAGCGGTAGAAATGCGTGATGGAGATAAAGATGTTTACATGGGCAAAGGCGTATTAAAAGCAGTTGAGAATGTAAACAAAATTATTTCCGAGGAATTACTGGGTTGGGTTGTAAGCGATCAGACAGGCATCGACAAAAAATTGCTGGAACTGGATGGTACTGAAAACAAGAGTAAGTTGGGAGCGAATGCTACGCTTGCTGTAAGTATGGCGGTGGCTAAAGCTGCTGCTCTTGAAAGTAATCTTCCCCTCTTCCGTTACCTCGGCGGCGTAAACGGTACAGTGCTACCCATGCCTTTGATGAACATATTGAATGGAGGTGTTCATGCCGATAATAAGATAGACTACCAGGAGTTCATGATTGTGCCTATTGGGGCTTCCACCTTTAGTGAAGGTTTGCGTTGGGGTGTTGAAGTTTTTCATCACCTGAAAACTGTGTTGAAAAAGAAAGGCTATTCAACAAACGTGGGTGACGAAGGCGGATTTGCCCCGGACATCCAAAGCAATGAGGAGGCGATAGAAACAGTACTGATGGCAATAGAAGCGGCTGGCTATAAAGCGGGTGAGCAGATATCAATCGCTTTGGATGCTGCCAGCACTGAAATGTATGATGAAAAGGCAAAACAATACAAGTTTTATAAGAGCAATGGTAAGGTGTTAAGCAGCGATGATATGGTTGCTTACTGGACAGAATGGGTTAATAAATATCCCATCGTTTCAATTGAAGATGGTATGGCCGAAGATGATTGGGACGGCTGGATGAATTTGACAAAAGCTATTGGAAACAAATGTCAGCTCGTGGGAGATGATTTATTTGTGACCAATGTAAAGCGTTTGCAGGATGGTATTAATCGCAATATTGCCAACAGCATTTTGATTAAGGTAAACCAGATTGGAACTGTTACCGAAACCATCAACGCAGTACAATTAGCGCAGCAAAGTGGTTACACTTCTATTATGAGCCATAGAAGCGGTGAAACAGAAGATACCACAATTGCCGACCTTGCCGTAGCGCTTAATTGCGGGCAAATAAAAACGGGTTCGGCTTCAAGGACAGACAGGATGGCAAAGTATAACCAGTTAATAAGGATTGAAGAACTACTAGGGGATACAGCTATCTATCCGAAAGGAAAGATCAGGTTTGGAAGATAACCTGGTGCTAAGAAATAAAAAAAGGGCTTCTCTAACAGGAGGCCCTTTTGTTTTCGCTGAACCTGGTAAAGCATGAAGCTTTGAGGCCAATGATTTGATCTCTTCTCAGATTATTATTTTGTGTTTCTTTATCTGTAGCCTGCCTTTACGTTCGAGTTCTTTCACAGAACGTATAACTGTTTCGACCCTTAGCCCGGTAAGATCGGCTAACTCCTGGCGGGTGAGCTCTACTTCATAAAAGGGGCTGTTATCGGCGTATGTGCCCTTAAAATACCTCAGGATTGTCATAACCCTGTGTTCGGGAGGGTGGCTTGAAATCTCTTTTGCCACCATGGTTTTAAAACGAAGCCTTTCGGCTAAAATCGCTGTTATGCGAAGATGAACCTCATAATGTTGCGGCAACATTTCAAAGAAAGTAGAGCGCTCCAATCTTACGATGATGCTATCGGCATCAGCTATAGCAGTAGACGGATACCTTTTATCTTCTGTAAACAAAGGAGGTTCGCCAAAAGATTGTTCACCATAAAAAATACCCTGGATAAAATCTTTTCCCTCTTCGCTTGTATTAAGCATTTTAACCTTCCCCTCGCTAACCATATAGAAATAGTTAGCTTCATCCCCTTCGAAGAAGATTATTTTCCCTTTTGGGTAGCTACGCATTTGGCCTCCCCAGGCGAGTAATAGCTCAGTTTTCAACATAATAAACATTAAGGGAGTGGGCAAACTATGATTTAAATCATACAATACCCGGCTTACCGTTAATTTCTTTGTGCAATAAACTTCAAAATATCATAGAATGAAAAAGTTTTTAGTTATTCCTTCTTTCTTACTCCTTCTTACCGCATGTGGAGGCTCGGATCAAAAACCAGCTGAAGCAACACCAAGCAACGAAGCTGCTGAAACCCAAACGCCAGCTGCTGACCCTGCAGCGGAAGCTGCTGCCGACAATGCGAAGGGCTTTGGTAAGTTTACCAATGTAGAGCTAAAGACGCCTCTTGACCAAGCTATGGCTAACAATGGCGAGCAAGTATACAAGATGAAGTGCGCCTCGTGCCACAGGCTTGATGAGAAGAAATTGGTTGGACCAGGATACAAAGGGGTAACTTCAAGAAGATCCCCTGAGTGGATTATGAACTTTGTGACAAACGTAGATGAAAATCTCGACAAGGATCCACAGGCGATGGCTATGCTAGAAGAATGTTTAGTTCGCATGCCTAACCAAAATCTTTCAGATTCAGAAGCACGTGATGTTCTTGAATTTATGCGTAAAAATGATGGAGTAAATTAATATACAACTCAGAACCTTTTTTCAACCCCAACTTAAAAGCAAATGAAAAAAATGCATTATTTACGATTGCTCCTGGTGCTCGGTATACCAGGGCTTATCTCGTTACAGTCATGCCGGCCCTCTTCAACAAAAGAAACCGTAAACGAAGGTGCAGCCGCAAAGGCCTATGTTGCCCCAGGAAAATACGATGAGTTTTACAACTTTGTATCTGGCGGTTTTAGCGGACAAATGTCTGTTTACGGACTTCCTTCAGGAAGACTGTTCCGCGTGATCCCGGTTTTCTCTGTAGATCCTGAAAAAGGATATGGCTACAGTGAAGAAACAAAGCCTATGCTTAACACATCGAACGGCTTTGTTCCATGGGACGATTTGCACCACGTAGAGCTTTCGCAAACAAATGGCGAAATAGATGGAAAATGGGTATTCGGTAACGCGAACAATACACCGCGTATTGCCCGCATTGACCTGAAAACCTTTAAAACGGCTGAAATTATCGAATTGCCTCACAGCGCGGGGAACCACTCTTCTCCATTCGGAACTGAAAACACTGAATATATTGTTGCCGGTACCCGTTTTAGTGTCCCCATGGGTGACAACCAGGATGTGCCTATCAACAGCTACAAAGAAAACTTTAAAGGAACGCTTAGCTTTATTAGTGTTGACAAGAATAATGGACACATGAATATTGCATTCCAGCTTCGTACTCCAGGTGTAAATTATGACCTGGCTCGTGCAGGGAAAGGCAAAAGCCATGGATGGTTTTTCTTTAGCTGCTACAACTCAGAAAAAGCAAATAGCCTGTTAGAGGTAAATGCATCTCAGCGAGACAAAGACTTTATCCTGGCGGTTAACTGGAAGAAAGCAGAAGAGTACATCAAAGCAGGTAAGGGTGTTAAGACTCCAGCGAAGTATGTACGCAACAGGTGGGATGAAGCTACACACACAGCTAAGAGTGAGATGTTGAACGAAGTACTTACCCTTGACGTATCGGTTTTGAAAGATATTTGCTACTTTATTCCATGCCCTAAGAGCCCACATGGTTGCGATGTGGATCCAACAGGAGAGTACATTGTAGGCAGTGGTAAACTAGCAGCTCTTATTCCTGTATTTTCTTTTGACAAACTTCAGAAAGCGATTGCTGAGAAGCAATATGATGGAGAGTATGATGGTATTCCAGTTGTGAAGTACGAAGCTGCTCTATATGGCGAAGTTAAGAAGCCAGGCCTCGGACCGTTACACACTGAGTTTGATGGCAAAGGAAATGCAATCACATCGTTCTTTGTTTCTTCTGAGTTAGTTAAATGGAATATTAAGGATCTTAAAGTTATTGACCGTGTTCCTACGTACTATTCTGTAGGCCACCTCTGCATCCCCGGCGGTAATACTAAAAAGCCTAATGCTAAATATGTAATTGCTTACAACAAGATTACAAAAGACAGGTATTTGCCAACCGGCCCTGAGCTTACACAAAGTGCGCAGATATATGATATCAGTGGTGATAAAATGCAATTGATACTTGACTTCCCGACCATTGGTGAACCACACTACGCACAGGCTGTAGCAGCAGACGTAATAAAGAAAAATTCTGTAAAGATTTACAAGCTTGAAGAGAATAACCACCCCTATGTTTCTAAAGGTGAAGGTGCCACCAAGGTAGTAAGAGAAGGCAATAAAGTACATGTTTATGGCTCTGCTATCAGATCGCATTTTGCACCAGATAACATTGAAGGTATTCGTGTAGGTGATGAGGTATATTTCCATATCACTAACCTTGAGCAAGACTGGGATATTCCGCATGGTTTTGCAATAAAAGGCGCACCCAATGCTGAGTTATTAATTATGCCTGGTGAAACCTCTACACTTAAGTGGGTTCCAGACAGGGTAGGCATTTTCCCAATGTATTGTACCGACTTCTGTAGTGCATTGCACCAGGAAATGCAAGGATACATCAGGGTATCGCCCGCGGGCAGCAACGTACCCTTGAAGTACTCACTTGGTGAAGAACCGCCTGCAAGTACTGCAACACCTGCTGACACGCCAGCAAAGAAATAAGTTTCCAATTGAGAAAAGGCACCCCTTAAGGGGCTGCCTTTTCTTTTTATACTTGTATAGAGGCCTCGCAATTACGCTTCACTATTTGTGCTACTTTTGATGTGACCTCGAAGCTAAAAACACCCTCAGATGAACAGGAATTTATCGAAAGCAAGGTTTTTTGTTATTCTGGCAGCTATCGTACTTATCGGCGCTTTGTTTCTTCCCATTTGGCGAATTGAGCTAGACGCACCGCAGTATCCAGAAGGACTGGTCTTGCAAATATTTGCAAATGGTTTGGCTGGAGACGTTGATATAGTAAATGGTCTAAACCACTACATTGGTATGGCAACCTTGCATACCGAAGATTTCGTTGAGTTTAAAGTTTTGCCTTATATTATTGGAAGCCTTATTGTACTTGGCTTTCTTGTAGGGATAATAAATAAAAGAAAATTGTATTACTGGTACCTTGGGTTGTTCCTGGTGGTAGCTGTAGTGTCGATGGTCGATT
Source organism: Bacteroidota bacterium (assembly GCA_023433265.1). Classification (GTDB taxonomy): domain Bacteria; phylum Bacteroidota; class Bacteroidia; order Chitinophagales; family Chitinophagaceae; genus JAEZDR01. The sequence continues at coordinate 28,404 of JAEZDR010000053.1, forward strand.
TCTACATATGGGAGTATAATTACGGGCACAACCTGGATCCAAAGGCCCCGATACAAGTTCCGGGGATGGCATATCAACCGCCACTGATTGGTTTTAAGCAATTGCTAAATTTTGGAGCTTACTCTATTCCAGATACAGGAGGGTGGTTGTTTATTGGTTCAGGCCTGCTAACTTTTGTTGCTTTTTTGTTTGCTTTAAGCCCTAATTGGTTAACGAAAAACAAACAGCAAATGGTAACCGCTTGCCTCCTTCCTTTTGGTTTTGTGGTGCTATCTTCCTGCTCTGCAGATCAGCAGCCCATTAAGTATGGTACAGACAATTGCGATCATTGCAAGATGACCATCATGGATAAACGGTTTGGTGCCGAAGGGGTAAATAAGAACGGGAAGGCATTTAAATTTGATGATCTCTCATGCCTTGCAAAATTTGAAAAAACAGGTGCAGTGAAGGAAGGGTTATTTTATGTGGCGACATTTGATAAAAATGATGGAGAACTGTTTAAAGCAGATGGCCTGTATTTTGTGCAGGATGATGCATTTAGAAGTCCGATGGCTGGAAATGTTGCAGCGTTTTCGACAGAAGAAGCAGCAAATAATTATGCGAAGTCTAAGAACCTGCCTGTGATGAGTTGGAGGATGGCACTCGAAAAATTCTGATGAAGCGTATATTCTTTTTTCTATTAGTATTTATACATGTTTCCTTGCACGCGAAAGAGATTACAGTGGGCAGGGGCATGGCGTACGCTACCCTAAAGCAGGCTATTGCATCTGCCAAGGACGGTGATAAGATACTGGTTTACCCCGGTAAATATGCTGAAGGAGAAATAATTGTCGATAAACGCCTTTATATAAAAGGGATAGAGTATCCAGTTATAACCGGGCAAGGCAAATACCAAATATTCAGCATACAGGCAAATAACGTGGTTTTAGAGGGCTTCTCGATAGTGGATGGCGGTTATAGCAGCATGCACGATTTTGCTGCAATCAAAGTAGTGCAAAGCAGGGATGTGATCATCCGGAATAACAAGCTTTTGAATAACACTTTTGGTATCTATTTTCAGAACGCGAAGAACTCGATGGTGCTAAATAACCTTGTTCAGGCCAAGCAGGTAGACGAAATAAACTCTGGTAATGCAATACATTGTTGGAAGAGTGATAGTATTACAGTAGCGAACAACGTTGTAACCGGCCATAGGGACGGTATCTATTTTGAGTTTGTTACGAATTCAATGGTGCGTAAGAACAGGAGCTTTCTTAATATTCGTTACGGGTTGCATTTCATGTTTTCGCATAACAACAGCTATTTCGATAACTCATTTGTAAACAACGGATCCGGGGTGGCTGTAATGTATACAAGGAAAGTTATCATGGCCCGAAACATTTTTAAAGAAAATTGGGGAAGTGCATCGTATGGCATCCTGATGAAGGATATTTCGGATAGCGAGGTATTCAATAATACGTTTATCAGGAACACGGTAGGCGTTTTCATGGAAGGAAGCAGCAGGATAAACATCAAAAACAATAGCTTTATTGAGAACGGCTGGGCAATGCGCGTCCAGGCCAGTTGTAATGACAATGTGATAGAGAAAAATAACTACCAAGCTAACTCCTTTGATGTAGGTTCTAATGGTGACATGCAGTTGAACACGTTTACGGGAAACTATTGGGATAAATACGAGGGATATGATCTTAACCGGGATAAAGTTGGAGACATTCCGTATAGGCCTGTAAGCTTGTTTAGTATGGTAGCTGAAAGAAATCCTGCGGCGCTTATGCTGTTCAGGAGTTTTTTAGTAGATATAATAGACAAGTCAGAGCGCGTTCTACCAGCCCTCATTCCGGCGAGTTTAATAGATGAGAAGCCATCGATGGTAAAGCATGATAATAAAGCCTTAAAATAACGAGAGAGGAAATGCAGAAGATTACCAAATATGTTGTGATAGACCTATTGAAAAATAGAATAGTGCTAGGGTATACCCTTTTCCTACTTGTGTTGTCGTTAAGTATTTTCAACCTGGGAGGTGATTCAAGTAAAGGAGTGTTGAGTCTTTTGAACGTGGTCCTGATTTTTGTACCCCTTGTTACCATTATATTCTCTACTATTTATTTGTACAATAGCAGTGAGTTTATGGAATTGCTACTAACCCAACCCTTAAAACGAAATACTATATTACTAAGTCAGTTTATTGGACTCTCCTCAACTTTATTGTTGGCAGTGCTGATAGGTTTAGGACTACCTGTGATATTGTTTGATGGGAGCGAGGCTGGCTTGTGGCTGGTGTTAGCTGCCTTAATGTTGACGCTTGTATTTTCAGCGATGGCTTTTAGCGCCACCGTTAAGTCAAGGGATAAGTCGCGTGGTATTGGTATAAGTATTCTCATCTGGCTATACTTTGCCTTGATTTATGATAGTATTGTTCTTTTAATCTTGTTCACGTTTAGTGATTACCCGCTTGAGACACCTATGATTGTATTGAGTGTGTTAAACCCAATAGACCTGGCAAGAATTGCTATTCTGTTGAAGCTTGATGTGTCTGCGTTGATGGGCTATACGAGCGCCGTATTCAAGGACTTTTTTGGGAGTACGAGTGGCATCATTTTCATTTTGGCGGCACTCGCAATATGGTTTGTACTTCCACTATGGCGTGCATTGACAGTATTTAGGAAAAAAGACATTTAACCCCAACAAACTGTTTATGAAAAAGGACATTGAATCGAGGGCTGATATTGAATTACTGGTAAATACGTTTTATGAAAAGGTAAGAGATAGCAAGCAGATTTCTCACTTTTTTAAAGAGGTTGTAAATGTGAACTGGGATAAACACCTGCCCATCATGTATAACTTCTGGGAGAATGTATTATTCTACAGTGGGACATATGATGGAAACCCTATGCGTGTGCATAAAACAATCAGTAGGCGCCAAAGCTTTTCCGAAGATGATTTCAGCGAGTGGATTTCACTTTTCAAGTCGACAGTAAACGAACTTTTCGAAGGAGAAAAAGCTGAGCTTGCCAAACAGCGAGCGGTTTCGATAGCAACTGTGATGAAGTTGAAAATAATTTATCCTGGTACCTTTGACCAGCAGTAAATAAGAAGCCCGGCATTATTGCCGGGCTTCTTTATACTAAGGAGGCTGTTGCGCTATTCAAAAGGCAGTTTCACCACTTTTGCTTTCACTGGTGCGTTTCTTATCATTACAGCGATTTCTGTTCCCAGTGCCGCATTTTCAGTAGTAACATATCCGAGGCCGATAGCTTTACCCAAAGAAGGACTTTGCGTTCCGCTGGTTACTTTTCCTATCACGTTTCCTGAAGCATCAGCAAGCGGGTAATCGTGGCGAGGGATACCCCTTTCAATCATTTCGAAAGCAACCAGTTTACGTTTGAGACCATCGGCTTTTTGTTTTACAAGTATTTCTTTAGAATTGAAATCAGAAGCCTTATTCAATTTTGTAATCCATCCAAGGCCTGCTTCCAAAGGTGAGGTAGTATCATCAATGTCGTTGCCATAGAGGCAGTATCCCATTTCAAGCCTTAGGGTGTCTCTTGCGCCCAGGCCTATAGGCAACAAACCGGCAGGTGTGCCTACTTCAAATATTTTGTTCCAGATGGTTTCTGCATTGTTGCCGTTATCTTCAAAGTATATCTCAACACCACCCGCGCCTGTGTAACCGGTGGCGCTGATTATTACATTTTCAACGCCTGCAAACTTGCCTTGAACGAACGTGTAATACTTCAGGTTCATAATATCAAGATCGGTCAGAGGCTGGAGCATTTTAGTTGCATTAGGTCCCTGGATGGCAAGTAGGGCAGTTTTCTCGCAGATGTTGTGCATTTCAACATTCTTAGTATTGTGCTCGCTTATCCAGTTCCAGTCTTTTTCTATATTGCTTGCATTCACCACAAGCATATAACTCTTGTTTGGCTCCAGGCAGTAAACAATTAAGTCGTCAACTATGCCGCCATTTTTATTGGGAAAGCATGAGTATTGAGCCTGGCCCTGTACAAGTTTACTGGCATCATTACTGGTTACCCGCTGAATTAGGTCAAGCGCGTTTTCACCTTTTAAAATGAACTCACCCATGTGGCTGACATCGAAGATGCCTACATTGTTTCGTACAGCAGCGTGCTCATTATTTATGCCGCTATAACTGATGGGCATGTTGTAACCTGCAAACTCGGCCATTTTAGCGCCTAAGTCGATATGCTTCTGAGTAAATGGAGTTGATTTCATGAAATAATTTTAAGTATCTACAATCGTTTTGCTAACAGCGATATCGCTGTAAAAGCGTTGCAAAAGTAACTTTAACTGCTATAAGAATTACTGCTTTTTATCACAGTTTGGTGCGGGCCTTAGTTTAGCTTCAATTCCTGTTTATTTACACCGGAACCCAGTTCGATAGATGCCGGTGGCAATTTGATGTTGCTGGCTTTTGCTGTAATGTTACTAATCTTACCCTGTGCTGAAATAAACGTCTTTGTATTGGGGTGGGCATACACATCCAGTAACGAAATATTGTGAGCGTCTGTAAATGTGTAGGTCTTCTCTTTTTCTGTAAGTAGTTTCACTTGTTTGAAGGTGAGGTCTTTTACATCCTGGGCTACCACGCCGTTAGCTGACTGGATGGTAATATTTTCAAAGGTGAGTTGGTGTACGGG
>JAEZDR010000104.1 GCA_023433265.1 Bacteroidota bacterium
GTCTAAGCGGGTACTGCCCTACCCTGCCAAAAATGGCTAAGGCCAGCAATAAAAAAAACACGATGCCCCACACGATGCGGGATCGCCCGGTTAAAACAGCTTGCTTTCCCAGCACGTAGTTATAACAACGCTTCACCAGCCAGGCAAGCAACACGCTTCCGCCTGCAAGAGCTACTATAATCCAAATGACAGGATAACTCTGCCAGGCCATCTTGATGCTGATAGCGGCATCTTCAAGATAGTTTAGTACTGATGCATTGAGGCGCTGCCTCAGGTAGGCATAGTGGGCAAAATCAGCAATATAAAGGAGGCAAAAAAAGAAGCAGAACAACCCGATGAGAAAGAAGGAAACACGCAACCCTCTTTTTGTGTTCACCGGGTGCAAGGGTTTTATCAACCCGAAAATAAAGAGCACAAGCGAAGCGATGGCTACAATACGAAGGTCGTAGCGAAGGCCAAGAAGGAATGCATCAGCTAACTTGCCGCCCCCCGCATCTGGCCCTAACCCGAAGTAAAGGTGAAAACAGAGCCTCAACAGGCTCATAACTGTTAACAGGCAAAGGCCTGTTAGTAGAATCCATTGAATATAGCGCGGAAGTTTGATGCCCATTAAACGCGCAAAATTAGCAATTAAGCGGCGCAGCAGAATAGGGATTATTTTTGCGCCTGCATGCTGGAAACCCTTGAACAAATAGACCGTTGGTTGTTTTTTCAAATAAACACCGTTTATACCAATAGCTTCTTCGACCAGGTATTGCCCGTTTACAGGGATCAAAACATGTGGATACCGCTTTACCTCTTCATGCTCTTATTTGTAGTCTGGAACTTCGGGTTAAAGAGTATGCCCTGGATTCTGTTCGTTGCTCTCACTGCTACCATCAGCGACCAGGTGAGCAGTACGTTTCTAAAAGAATTTGTGGGCCGGCTACGGCCCTGCAACAATGAGGAGGTTTATCCCTATATGCGGCTTTTGCTAAGCAGGTGCCCAGGCAGTGGCAGTTTTACTTCCTCGCATGCAGCAAACCATTTTGCCATAGCTACTTTTTTCTACCTCACCCTCCGGCCCTACCTCCGCAGGTATGTATGGCTGTTTTACCTCTGGGCAGCCAGCATCTGTTATGCACAGGTTTATATAGGGGTTCATTATCCCGGCGATGTAATTGGCGGAGCGGCACTTGGACTGCTGATCGGCTGGTTTACAGCATTTTTCTACCGCCGCTGGCTTGGACTGCCACCACTTGAAGAACTGCCATCCAAGACCTGAAAAACGGCGTTTTTATGAAGCTTATGCAGTGTTGAAGGCCTGAAACTGCCAAAATTTCACCTTTTGGCCCCGTGGCATAATGATTGAACCTGCCCCCTCGTCACAAATAAAGATTATGGGAAAAATAATAGGAATAGACTTAGGTACAACCAACAGTTGTGTGGCCGTTATGGAAGGTAATGAGCCGGTGGTAATTGCCAATGATGAAGGACGCAGGACCACCCCTTCTGTGGTTGCTTTCCTAAAAAATGGCGAGCGCAAAGTTGGCGATCCGGCTAAAAGGCAGGCTATCACCAACCCTCAAAACACCATTACGAGCGTTAAACGCTTTATGGGCCGCCGTCATGACGAGGTTACAGAAGAAATTAGCCACTGGAGCTATAAAGTAGTAAGGGGCGACAATAATACCGTGCGTATAGATATAGACGAACGTCTTTATACACCGCAGGAAATTTCAGCAATGGTGCTTCAGAAAATGAAGAAAACCGCCGAGGATTATCTGGGCCAGGAAGTAACCGAAGCGGTTATTACCGTTCCCGCATACTTCAACGACGCACAAAGGCAGGCCACTAAGGAAGCCGGGGAAATTGCCGGGCTTAACGTTCGCCGTATCGTAAACGAGCCTACCGCAGCAGCGCTGGCTTACGGGCTTGATAAAGGCCATCACGATCAAAAAATAGCCGTGTTTGACCTGGGGGGTGGTACGTTTGATATCTCAATCCTTGAGCTTGGCGATGGTGTATTTGAAGTAAAATCTACCAATGGTGATACCCACCTGGGTGGAGACGATTTTGATAAGGTAATCATGGATTGGTTGGCCGATGAGTTTAAGAAAGACGAAGCGGTAGACCTGCGCAAAGATCCTATGGCCTTGCAGCGCCTGAAAGAAGCCTCAGAAAAAGCAAAGGTGGAGCTGTCTTCATCATCCGAAACAGAGATCAATCTTCCTTACATAACAGCAGTAGATGGTGTTCCGAAGCACCTGGTAAAGAAGCTGAGCCGCGCTAAGTTTGAACAATTGGCCGACAACCTCTTCCAGCGTTGCCTGAAGCCTTGCGAAGCTGCATTGAAAGATGCAGGCTACTCCACTTCTCAAATAGACGAAGTGATATTGGTAGGTGGTTCTACCCGTATACCTAAAGTGCAGGAAATTGTAGAAAAATTCTTTGGCAAAAAGCCACACCGCGGTGTAAATCCTGACGAGGTAGTTGCAGTGGGTGCTGCTATACAAGGTGCCGTATTAACGGGCGAAGTAAAGGATGTGCTGTTGCTTGACGTAACGCCGCTTACACTCGGCATCGAAACGATGGGTGGCGTGTTAACGCCAATGATACCGGCCAACACCACTATCCCATCCAAGAAAACAGAGGTGTTCTCTACAGCCAGCGATAATCAGCCGGGCGTACAAATCCATGTATTGCAGGGCGAGCGTTCAATGGCAAAAGATAACAAGAGCCTCGGTGTGTTTAACCTGGATGGAATTCCACCGGCGCCAAGGGGCGTTCCGCAAATTGAAGTAACCTTCGATATCGACGCAAATGGTATCCTCCATGTAAGCGCCAAGGATAAAGGCACAGGAAAAGAACAAAAAATCAGGATTGAAGCAGGTTCTGGTTTAAGCAAGGACGAAATAGAAAAAATGAAGGCTGAAGCAAAAGCGAATGAAGCTTCTGATAAAGCAGCCAAAGAAAAGATTGAAAAGCTGAACCAGGCAGATAGCCTCATCTTCCAGACCGAAAAGCAATTAAAGGAATTTGGAGATAAAATTCCTGCTGACAAAAAAGGTCCGATCGAATCAGCGCTTGGTAAACTGAAAGAAGCACATAAAAGCCAGGATATGACTGCCATAGAAGCAGCCATGAACGAAATGAACCAGGCTTGGACTGCCGCTTCTGAAGAGATTTATAAAGCACAGCAGGCAGCAGGCGGTGCAGAACAAGGGCCTGATGCAAATGCAGGAGCTGGCCAGCAACAAGGCGGCGGCAACAAACCCGATGTTGAAGACGCGCAGTTTGAAGAAGTGAAATAGAAGTTGCACATTTATTGATAATGAAAGCCCCTGCATGAGGGGCTTTCTCATTTTAAATGTTTACCGGGTTACGCTTGCCTGGTATAGTTCCCTCTCCCTTTCTATAACAGGGTAAATCTCGTTGCTGTAGAAGCTTTCGTTCTTCTCTTTGTTAGTAGATCCGCCCGCGTGCATGTACACAACTTCGCCATCGGCATTTAGTATAATATTCGTTGGATAGCCCCCGTTATTGATCAGTTCATTACACTCGGTCCTGTTAAGGCGGTATACATCATACGCAATATTGTATTTTGCTTTAGCAGCTACAATGTCCGCATCATCATCATACGTAATGGATAGAAATATAACTGAAGGGTCGTTTAGATACTTTGCTGCCAGTATGTTTAACTGCTCTATTTCCGTTATGCAGGGCGGGCAGGCAGAAAACCAGAAGTTAATATAGACCACTTTCCCCTTGAGATCATTATTACTAACCAATCTGTCGCCCGATGAAGCAGAGAATGCCGGCATGGGTTTGCCAATAACGGCTGCATAAATAAGGGGTGCTTCCAGGCTGCGGCTAGCGGGTTGTAAAGCAGGGCCCTGTTGGGCATAAAGGCTTTGAAAACAACTCAGCATTAATATAGTAATTATCTTTTTCATAGGTGTCTGTTTTAAAGCGCTACTTAAACAAGTAAAGCCCCCTATGTGCCGCAAGTGCCATACCTTTTAGCTTCTGCCTCTTAACAATTTATCTTAATGGTGATGCAGGTACTGCCAATACTGCTTTTTACGGTATTTTGGGGGTAACACCAGTTTCAGGAGGTGTTGGCTCCTGGATCTGAATAGTTTATACGTCCACAACATGGCTTTCGTAAGCCAGTATGTCTTCAATCCCAGCAATGTTTTCACATGCCTGGGAGCCACCATACTTTGGCATTGCAATAACAGAAGAAATCTAAAATAGCCAAGATGTTTCCTGTACTGCTTAAACAAATCCGCTGTTAGCGCCGTATGCTGTAAATGATCTTTTAGGTGTTGCGCATGCACCGGTTGCCATGCTATAAAACTAGAAGGGAGTCCTTCTATTTGCATGCCCCTCCCTACGCTGATGAACACCTTATGAACTTCTTCTTTTTCCGCTTCGGTCAGGTTTCGCTCCAGCAGCGTGTAGGATGCAATTGAATAATGGATAAGCATAAATAAAACATCCCGGTAGGCCCACTGCGGTATGTCCATCCCCCTCGCATTTTCTACGTGCACATGAATGTCTTTTATAGACGATATGGTATGCTCAGCCGTCGCCTTTTTTGCAAAAACAATTTGCTTGGCATAAGCCACAGTAGAAAACAAGCGGCCGATAGGGTCTGCCGGCAGCTTGCCCGTAAAATACAGCCAGTCTACAGACTTGTTCAATGCAAATTCAGCCGAAGCTCCTGCAAAAATGAAAAGCACTACATCAGGTGTACCCCATATCTTCCTGACAATAGATGTTTCGGAAGTAAAAAACGACTGTTCTGCTGGCTCCATAACTTCACTTTGAATTTCAAAGTAAGTAAATATTTCGGTCTCCGGCACTTCGTTAGCCCTTTCGCCTTCCAAAAGCAACCAGGCTGCTCCCTACGGGAAAAACCCCGTACAAAATGCGTGGAAAGTACTTTTAAACTATATTAGATAATTATTGATTCTTGCACACTAAAAAAACCTTAGAGCTTATGAAAGAGACAAACATAGATGCTACAGCCGAACCCCTGCGTGTGCCAGGTGATCCTTTTATGGAAAAAAAGCGGAAAGCCCTCGGCCAGGAAAGTATAGTAGGGGCACCGTTTAAAGAACTTGTAAATGCCCAGAAGTATATTACTGCTTTCCAGGCTGATGCAAATCGTCCCGGTTCTCCATTAGTGGCCTTACAAGGTGGTAGAGCTGCCACAACGAGTATTTGGATTGATGCCGATACCATTAACCATTTTGCTAAACTTATAACAGATAAAAAATCGAATGGAGTTCGTCTATACTTTGCTAAATACGATCCCGACGTTGAGGATCCGATGAGGCCAACCGGGCCGGATTATGACAATAAATATATGGTGGTAATGGTAGCCACAGCGCCCAAAGAGGTTGGTGGCAAAATCATTAATGAAGACCGCATTGTACATCCCGCAACAAAAAATGATCCTTACGAAGGGCTTTACAACTACAATGACCTTTGTCCGCCACTGCACTGTGACGGTGCAACAATTTTGAACGTTTTGCCACCACCAAAACCTTGACATGGACATCAAACATTATTTTCTAATGCTGGAAGTGCTGGCCTTCGCTGCCGGCCTTCTGGCATTTATGAAAATGCGGCACATTCACTTAAGGTCTCTCGTTGTTCTCCTCGGCATCACGATACTTAACGAATGGCTGATGGTGCCTTGGGCTACAGAAACGAAATTCCTTCCGCGTATGGCGATCTACAACTTGTTTTCGCTGCTGGAAATGTGGGTTTGGTTTTTTCTCTTTTATAAAACTGCTTCATCGTTCAATAAAAGAACAATTTTAATAGTGGCTTGCATGGGCTTTGCCGCAGCCATGGTAGAAATGCTTTTATCACCCCTGGCTCATTTCAGGGTTTATTCATTTAGGCTCTACAACCTGCTTATGATTTTCCTTGCTGTGGGATACTATTTGTATATCCAAAGAAAGGAGTACTACAACATATTTACGGAGCCTGTTTTCTTTATCGTATCGGCTGCATTTATCTATCACCTTTTGCTTTTTGTAAATGCAACTACGTTCGTTGATAACAGCTATTGGAAAATACCGAATTCTTATTCCATTTTTAAAGTGCTTCATGGAATAGGTAATAGTTTTTATTATTTTTCATTATGCGCTGCCTTTTTGATGTTTCTCTTCCAGCGCAACCCGCAACCATCATGGCAACCGAGGTAATAATAATAACAGGTTCCCTGACGATAGCGTTAGCTGTCATTTTTTTAATCTTCCTAATCAACAGCAGGAGGGTACAAAACCTAATGTTTATGCAACAAAAAGCTTTAAAAGCGGAGTTTGAAAACCAGCTCCTGCTATCACAAATAGAGGTGCAGGAAGCTACTTTCTCCACATTAGGAAAAGAGCTCCACGATAATGTAGGCCAGTTATTGGGCACGGCAAAAATGCTCATTGGGGTATCGCAACGGAATCTTTCCAGTTCGGCCGATACCATCAAGACTGCTGAAGACACCCTTACGAAGGCCATCCATGAATTGAGAAGCCTTAGTAAAACCTTGGATAAAGATTGGCTGGAACAGTTCAATTTCAGGGAAAATCTATGCACCGAAATTGCACGCATCAACAGCAGCGGCATTATTGCCGTATCGCTAACCGATAGCACGGCCGATTTAGGGCTGTCTTCTAAAGAACAGATTATCCTGTTTAGGATTGTTCAGGAGGCATTGCAAAACGCGGTGAAGCATGCGAATGCTACTCGCATCGACATCGAAATCGGCCGCCGGGATCAGGCCCATTCTATCGTAATTTGCGACGATGGAAAAGGTTTCGGCCAAAGCCTGGCATTAAACGGGGTGGGCACACTGAATATGAAACACCGGGCCAAATTGCTGGATGCAAATATTAGCTGGGAGCCCGCACCACGAGGCACAGCCGTTAAATTAAGTTTACCTCTTAAAGAAATTGCATGATAACCTTAGCCGTTGCCGACGATCACCAGTTATTTCTCAAGAGCCTTACCCTGATGCTGGAAAGTTTTGATGGCATCAAAGTGATAGCCGAAGCCTCTAATGGCAAGGCGCTGCAGCAAAAGTTTGCAACCCTGCCTGCGCTTCCTGACATTGTTTTGCTCGATGTAAACATGCCCGTAATGAATGGTGAGCAAACTGCGCAATGGTTGGCCGCTGAGCATCCTGCTGTTCACATGGTTGCGCTCTCGATGAATGATGATGACAAAACAATCATCAAGATGTTGAAAGCCGGTTGTTGTGCTTACCTTCTGAAGGATATTAACCCTGATGAGTTGGAAAAAGCTATTCGGCAGGTGTATACTAAAGGTTTCTACAATGCCGATGCTGCCAACATCAATTACGGCCGCTTATTAAAAGCAGATGCTGAGCAAAAACTAAAGATTAGCGAAAAGGAGCTGCAGTTTCTAAAACTGGCTTGCAGCGACCTTACCTATAAACAAATCGCTGCCGAAATGCACTTAAGCGAGAGAACAATTGATGGCTACCGAGAAAGCCTTTTTTCCAAGTTAAACGTGCAAAGTCGTGTGGGCCTTGCGCTCGAAGCCCTGCGCCAACAGTTGGTAGAACTATAGCCCCTCAGAGTTATACACACCTGCCACTTTAACCTATAGTTAATGCTTTTTTAAGTAGATTTGTCCCTGTGTATAACCATCGTAAATCCATATCAACCATTGCAGGATGTGAGTACTTGACTGTACTTGACATGCGGGATTGTTATACATGTTCCTTCACGGAATTTCTTCCTTTCAATGCTGGAATGTATTACTACTCCAGCTTCAAAGCTTTTCAGTCAGCTATCATCTGACAAGGCGGCGGGTGCGTGCACTCGTTAGATTTTACATAAGCCTTGCAACCTGGTAACAGGTATGTGTTTTCCACTTTTGGTTATCCCAACAAATACCAAGTATGATAGCGTTTATAAATCCATTCTATAGTTACGTAAATGAAAAATTTGAAGCCGTTTTAAATAGCGGAAGCAAACTTTTACGGGGCAAAGAACTTGCCCATGTTTCAAAGCTTGACTTTGGTAGCACTGTGCTTGCATTCGACGAGGCCAGGCAAAGGTTGCTTGTTTATAAATCCGGCGGATACAAGGGGAATACGCTTGTAATCGATCTAAGGCAATTGCAAAACTGTTCGCTCAAAAGAGAGTACAGTAGCATTAAGGCCGGTGAGCTTGCCACTAAACCGCTTAGCCATTTCATCACAAGCATTAAGGTGGAGCTGGACTTTGGTAAAGAAAACAGGAAGATTGAGATTCCGTTGTTCTCTCACTTAAAGCCGGGAACACACAAGGCCAGCCGCATGGAAAGCCGTGCCCGCCTGCTGTATAAGTGGTTAAACAGGCAAATCAAACGAAACACAATTCTACAATCAGAGTGATATAAAAATAGGTAATGGAAAATAAGAATCGCATACAACCAATAGACCGCCTGGTACTTGTATTCCTGGTGATGGTGAATGTTGTGGCGCTGCAAAGCAGCTATTTGAATGCCGAACATAGCGCCTGGTTGTACCTTACTGTACCAATGCTTGCAGTAGTAGGTTTTGAAGCGTTATCGCTCAATACTAAGCAGCGCAGGCAGCAAAAACGAAAGGAAAGAACAAGGCCGCAAATACCAACGCGAAGGAAGCAGCCTTCCTCCGTTAATATGGTAACCACCGGGTCAACTATAGGCAACCGGCACAGTCAGAAGCCGGTAGAGGTACCGTCGTCAATGACCATTTTCAATGGTAGAAATGCTACTAAACACGAAAATGAAAAGGGTTCAACGGTAGCCGGTAAGATACTCCAGCTAAAGAT
>JAEZDR010000122.1 GCA_023433265.1 Bacteroidota bacterium
CACAGCCAAAGAGCCAAGCCAACACAAGCATAGCAACAAAAAGACGCTACACTCCAACCACCACCACCGTTCCGCTTATGCCAGTATAAAAATTGGCGGAAGCTACTTAAACATAATGTTGCCTTATGTGTTCGCTTCGCACAGCCTTTTGCCATCGCTTATGCAAGCATTCAACCGCACAGGCTGTCACATAAGAACATTATGTTAAGTAGCCAACACCATAGCACTTTTTATCAAAAGTGAAGCCGTGCTTTTTGCCAACGCACCCCACCCGAAGAACCCCTACACCCCGCCACCCTTTCAGCGGTGTAGAAAAAAATAAAGCATGATTGTTTTGGGCTTGCAACCGGAGACGGTTGCCAAGCAACTCAGGTAAGTAGAAATCTTATCTTTGTGCGATTGTGGACTTCGCCAACGGGACCAGTGCAATTGAATACAGCCCTGTAACAAACCTGCCTATTGATGGCACAAACACACCTGTTACACTTACACCGGCTGCTGTTCCTGCTGGTGCAGGTACTAAGTTCTACCTGATGTTGATTGAGTTCTTTCAGGACTGTTGATGAGTTTTGCCAGTACATAGAAAGTCAACTCATCCAGAGTGCCTTCAATTTTTAAAATACCTTTAAGTTTTGCCATTGTTTAAAGGTTTAGGTGCTAAGGGTGGAATCATATAAAAAATATTACTTTTATAACCTCTTATTCCTTGCATTATAATAACTAACGCTTTTTTATGCCTTGCTCATTAACCGTATTGAGACCCGTCGCAGTACTTTTTCTTCTATTTTACTTAAATAAGACTCATGCCCAGGTTGCTATTAATAACGACAATAGCAGCCCCGATGCCAGCGCAATGCTGGATGTAAAAAGTGCAACTAAAGGCATGCTTTTGCCAAGGGTAACGGAAACTGAGCGGCTCGCTATAGCCTCGCCTGCAACAGGGCTTTTCGTGTATCAAACTGACGGCGTAACCGGATTCTATTATAATGCCGGTACTCCTGCTACCCCGTCCTGGAAGAGACTAATTACGGAAAGCCTCGGCCTATCTGGCTCTCTTGGTGCAACCATCCGGCATAACGGAAGCGATTGGGAAAGCACCAACTCCCTTTTTAGCAGCAGTTCGGGGCTTATCGGGCTTGGCACCACCAGCCCATCTAGTAGGCTTCATGTAGTGGCCGCTGCAACTAATTCTTCCGCTGAAGGCATAGCAAGGTTCTCCGTCTCTGATGCCACAAATTCTTTCCTTGGTATCGAAAATGGCAGCTCTTCAAACGGCAACTTCGAACCCAAGCTTTACGCCTATCAGGTGGGTACAGTTAACCCATCGCTCACCATTGAAGCAGACAACAATAATGATGCTGCCGGCCATCCCGTCATTGTTATGAACGCTAAGAGTGCAGGCGACAATGTAAGCTTCCGGCCCATCTTCGAACTACGTAATAATGGCACCTCTAACCTGCATGTTGATCAAAATGGAAATGTTGCCATTGGAACTGGCACAAGTCCATTCGCAAAGCTTCATGTTAGCAGTACCTCAACTAATTTCGCTCAATCACTTAGGGTAACTAACACATCGGCTGCAGGAGCAGGTGTTTTGCTTGATGCAGAAAATAAGGATTGGCTGATTTACGGTAGCAATTCAGCTGCTAGTTCAGGCGACCGAAAGCTTGTTTTCAGGGACTACAGTACAGCTAAAGACCATATGGTAATTGACGACTATGGCAATGTTGGTATAGGCACCACTTATCCAGGAATTATAACCGGAGCAAACAGGTATTTATCAATTTCATCAGGCTATATTTACGGAGATAATCCTGTAGCACTTGAACTGCAGGGGGCCAACAATAGTAGCTTCAACCCCTTTGCAACAATTGATTTTCTTTCATATGGCACCTCGGCTAGCAGAGTTGCCAGAATTGGAGTTGCCCGAGGGGGCAGCACTGAAACTGGTACGATTTCGTTTTATACAAGTGACGGTCCTGGTATAGTGGAAAGAATGAGAATTACTAATACGGGTAATGTGGGCATTAATACCACCACCGGTTTCATCTCAACAAATGCAATGCTGGCTATAAAAGACGGTCACATACAAATACAGCAAACCACAAGGCCAACAATAACTGTAGGTAATGCAGGCGTTGGCTCTTCGGCAAGTCTATCCACTTCTCCGAAATCCACTGATGTAACAGGAAGAATCTCAATAGTAACGGGCACTGGCCCCGGCACTGGTTCTTATGCAACCATTACTTTCAATAAAGTCTTTGCCACTGCGCCTTTTGTGCAGATTACGCCTGCTAACGCAGCAGCAGCTTCAGCAATGTCAACAATCGGAGTGTATGTTCATAGCTCAACTACAACCGGTTTTTCACTTGGTTTTGCTGCCGCAGCATCAGTTAGCACAAACTATCAATTCAACTACCTCGTGATAGAAACACAATAACATGTCAGTTCTAATAATGAAGTATTCTGACTAAAGAAAACAATACAATCATGAAGAAGCAACTACTTAGCCTGATGTTAGCCGCGCCGGTGGCTGCTGCCTGCCAATTTACAGTGCAATCCGGCACTTTCATATATGCAGACAGCGGAAGCTATATAGTAGCTTCCAATGATGTAAACTTCAATGCCGGCAGCACTGTTACCTTTAGAAAAAGTGGCTTTACAACTTATGCAAACCTCGCCAGTAATGGAACGGTGCAAGCTACTTCAGGCAGCCTGTTTATTAAAGGCAGTAGTTTGCAACAGCTATCAGGCAGCATGCTGTTTAAAAACGTAACACTGGATAATCCTGCCGGCGCGCAAATTCAAAGCGGAACGGGTAATTTGCTTAGTGTAATTGATACTTACCAACCAACATCGGGAACCCTGACTACTAACGGCAATCTTGTAATCGAATCGGCAGACTCAATTACTGCTCGCGTTGCAACGGGCAGCAATAGCGGAGGATACATAAGCGGTGATGTTACCATCAGGCGTTACATTCCGGCCCGCCGTGCCTGGCGATTGCTGGCCGCACCGTTTACCAGCAGTAACAGCATCTATAACTCCTGGCAAAACGGAGGTTTATATACCGCAGGAATGGGTATGCTGGTAACAGCACCTTCAGGAACGGGAATAGATGCCGCAAGCAATGTTTCGCTTAAATGGCATGACGTGAATACCCAGTCACTCATCAATTTTACAAATACAACTGTTTCACTAAGTGATAAGCCTGCATACTTTGCTTTTGTGAGAGGCGACAGAAACACAAACAACCTTGTGGTACCGAATACAAACAACACCACCCTGGAAGCAAAAGGTTTGCTTTACATGGGTTCACAAAATGTTGCAGTATCCGGTCGCCCTGTATTATCTACTTCCCATTTTACCGCAGTGGGCAATTTATATGCATCCTCAATTGATTTCAGCGCCTTGGGTAAAACCAACGTGGCCGACCGGTTTTTTGTTTGGGATCCGAAGTTAAACGCTGTTGGTGCGTATGTTCTATTTGATGCTGACAATAGCTATCATCCTACGGTTGGTGGCGGCAGTTACGCAGTAGGTGTAGCGAACACTGTAATTGAAAGCGGACAGGCATTCTTCGTAGATGCATCTTCTACGAGTAATGGCACGCTTACCTTCAACGAATCGGCTAAGGTTGCCACCCAGATGAACGCTTTTAAAACAACTTCTCAAACAAAGAAACTAAATGTGCAACTGCTTGCTGAGCAAGCGGGGGGCACTTTCATACCTGCCGACGGGGTCACTGCAATATTTGACGAAAAGTTCTCCAATGCGGTTGATGTTGCGGATGCAGGCAAACTTAAAAACGAGCAGGAAAACCTTTCTTTATTAAGGTTCAATCACCAGTTAGCCATCGAGAAGCGAAAAGACATTAACAGTAACGATACATTGTTCCTTCAATTGTTGCAAACTTCTGCCAAGGCATATCGCTTTGCAATACATCCAATAAATTTTACCACAAATGAAACTGCATTCCTCGAAGATAGCTGGCTTAACAGCAGTACGCCTCTGAATCTTAATGCAGTTAATGAAATTGATTTCACAATCAGCGGCAATATCGCTTCATCTAACCCAAATCGTTTCCGGATCGTATTTAAACAAGCTTCTACATTGCCGATTCAGTCAATCGACATTTCAGGCATGAGCAAAGAACAGTTCAACGTTATAAACTGGACTGTTTCCGGTGAACAAAATATTAGTCACTATGAGTTGCAACGGTCAACAACAGGCGTTGAGTTTAACAAGGTTGGGATTCATGCACAACCACAAAATACATCGACTGCCACCTACACATCAACCGATGTTCAACCGCTTAAGGGTGATAATTTTTACAGGATTAAGGCAGTAGGGAATGATGGTAATGAGCAATTCAGCAAGGTGATAAACTTAAAAAGAGAAGCCGCTTCACCAAACATCCGTTTCTCTTCCACAATTATCTCAGGCACTGCGCTTACTGTGGAATTCACTAACATGGTAGAAGGCGTCTATTTCTGTAAGCTCTTCAATAGCCTTGGCCAGCAGGTCTCTTCTGTTTCAATAACGCATGATAAAGTTACAGGCAGCTACCGCTGGAGTATTCCTAAGTCTATGAGTGCGGGAGTATACAATGCTGTTGTTTCACATAAGAATGAACAAAATTCATTCAGGCTGCTGAAGCGGTAAATGGTTGCTTAACCTTAACTGCAGAAGTAGGAGACCGGGAAACCAAAGCCCTCCAAGGTTTGCTTGTATTGATTTTGATCATCGTTTTTTCTTATCGTACCTCAATGGCAAGCCTTGGTATACGGGATACCTTTGCACTATAAAACAATACAACTATGGCAATAAATTGGAAGATCGACCCCGCACACTCAGAAATTCAATTTAAGGTGAAACACCTTATGATTACAACTGTAACAGGTTATTTCAGGCAATTTGATTTAAACCTTGCAACGGAGTCCGATGATTTTACAACAGCAACTGATATAGTATTTACAGCAGATATCGATTCAATTGATACGAATAATGGGCAAAGAGACACCCATTTGAAATCAGCAGACTTCTTTGACGTTGAAAATCACAAACAGCTCAGGTTTGTTGGAAGAAAGTATGTTGCCGATGGCGACAATGCTAAGCTTGAAGGTGACCTGACCATCAAGGACACAACTAAACCGGTAACTTTAAATGTGGAGTTCGGAGGAATTGTAGTGGACCCTTACGGTCAAACAAAAGCAGGCTTTACTATCTCAGGAAAAATAAGCCGTAAAGATTTTGGTTTAACCTGGAGCGCTGTAACGGAAGCCGGGCAGGTGGTAGTAAGCGACGACATCAAGATTCATGGCGAGATCCAGCTTGTAAAACAACAATAGGAAAGCTTTTCATATGCAATAGAAAGGAGCAGCAGGTGCTGTCTCCTTTTTTAATTTCCAGGTAAACGCTATTCAGTCTATATTGTTCACTTTCCGAAGATTCTAGCCGGAACACTAGCTTTATTTTATGCCTACATTATTTGACCCAATAAGCATTCGTTCGCTTACCTTTAAAAACCGTATCGTCGTATCTCCAATGTGCCAATACAGCAGTGCGAACGGTTTTGCTAACGACTGGCATCTCGTCCACCTTGGCAGCAGGGCGGTCGGGGGTGCATCCTTAGTAATTGCCGAGGCTACGGCTGTTTGCCCGGAAGGAAGAATAACGCATCACGACCTCGGCATTTGGGATGACGCGCATATTAGCCAATTGAAGAGGGTTACGGATTTCATTCACCAGCAAAACGCAATTGCAGGAATTCAATTAGCTCATGCCGGAAGAAAGGGAAGCACTAACGAACCGTGGAAAGGAAGTATTTCCCTGCAGCCGGATGAAGGAGCATGGACCACCGTCGCTCCTTCTCCTATTCCCTATAAGGAAGGCATGCATACTCCAAAAGAAATGGAGGAAAATGATATCTCCAATGTGATTGACTTCTTCACGAAGGCAACAGCTAGAGCAATAGAAGCCGGGTTTAAAGTTATTGAAATACACGCTGCACATGGATACCTCTTACACCAGTTTCTAAGCCCTGTAAGTAATAAAAGGACTGATGAATACGGTGGTTCTTTCGAAAACAGGACAAGGTTGCTCCTGAATGTTACCGAAGTTGTAAGACAAAAATGGCCCGCAGAACTCCCGCTCTTTGTTAGGATATCTGCTACGGATTATGTTGAGGGGGGCTGGTCGCTTGAGGACTCGGCTCGTCTCGCGACGATGCTAAAAGAAAGAGGCGTAGATGTTATAGATTGTAGCAGCGGCGGTAACGTACAGGGTGCCCGTATAAAAGTGGAACCCTTATATCAAACACCTTTTGCAGAAGCAATCAGGAAACAGGCGTCAGTTCTTACCGGTGCGGTCGGGCTAATTACCACTGCTGAGC
>JAEZDR010000148.1 GCA_023433265.1 Bacteroidota bacterium
GTTTGGCAACCCTCCACCTTCCGAAGCACAGAAGGTGAAAGCATATACACTCGAACTTTCCGCCTTACTTACATTTTTTAATGTGCACCAAAAGCCCAAATATCTCAAGGACTTGCAGCTAAGCGAAACTGAGTTCAATGGTATGAAGGTACTTGATGTAGGGGCAGGCCCGTTTCCCAATGCCCTTTGTTTTAAAGATTGCGATATCTATAGCCTTGATCCACTTATGGATCAGTACGTATCGGCCGGCTATCCGCTACATTGCTACGACGCAAGAGCCAGGTTTGTTTGTTGCCTTGCTGAGGCGATTCCTTTTGAAGACGGGTTTTTCGATGCAGTAGTTTCCGTTAATGCAATTGACCATGTTAACGACTTTGCAGAAACTGCGAAAGAACTTAAACGGGTGCTCAAACCAGGCGGAAGATTTAGAATGCATGTGCACTACCATCCTGAAACAAAAGCGGAGCCACTGGAATTAAACGATGCGGTTTTCCTTCAACATTATTCTTGGGTCAAAGACCTCAAAAAGATTTCCGAATCCAAAACTAAAACCGGAACTGCCATAAACGATGACAGAGAATTGTTTGTAGTTTGGGGTAATTAATCGACCTTGCAGACTAGATCGTTGGTTTCTCATTTAAATCAAAGTTATATGAACAAAAAACTGCTGCTGCTGATCACCTTAGCCATGCTCGTAAACTTAGTGAGTGCGCAAAGGCTTCTAAATGCATTCTCTGTAGGAAATCCAAATGAGCAATTCGCACGGAGGGTTGTTCACGACCCACGTGGTAATGCTATCCTCGTTGGTTCTTTCAAGGGTGCTGGCTTCGCGGTAAACCCGGCTAACAGTACCACAGTATTAAATAGTAACGGCGACTACGATGCATTCATTGCCAAGTATAACGTTCAAGGTCATTATATCAATGCTATAAGTTTCGGCGGTACTGAGAATGATCAAATTTACGCGGTGGCTACGGACGATACCGGCAATATATACGTTGCAGGGTTCTTTAGAGACACGGTTGATTTTGACCCGTCCCCCGCCACAGCAATCAGGATAAGCAACGGGGAGACTGGTGGTACTGACAACGGCTTTGGCGGAGATATATTCGTTGCAAAGTATAATTCTGAACTTCAGTTTGTTTGGGCTTTCGGCATCGGCAGCGACAAAATCTATGAGGACGCCACCTCTCTAACACTTGATAAAGCGGGCAATCTCATTATCGGAGGGGTTATGCATGGAACGAACATAGACTTTGATCCCTCATCAGGTTCAGCCTTACTATCTACACAAGGAACCACAAATGCCTTTGTGGCAAAGTACACGCTTGATGGGCAGTATGTTTGGGCTCACCGCTTCGGTGGAACTACACAGAGCTGTGAAACAAGGGCTATAGCAGTAGATAATAATAACAATATCTACATAACCGGGCACTTTGATGGCACTATTGACCTGGATCCCGGAACGGGCTCAGCTACGGTTAATTCTGCTGGTTGCGCAGACGTTTTCTTTGTAAAACTTGATGCTTCCGGTACCTACCTTAATTCGTTTAGAATCGGTGCTAGCAACTGCGATTACAGTAATAGTATAGCCCTGGATCCCCTAACTAATGGTTTTTATATTTCAGGATACTACTTGAGCAGTACTCTAGATATGGACCCTTCTTCTACCTTTTCGACTATCAGTAACAGCGGCGGAGGATTTGATGGATTTGTTGCAAAGTACAGTACAACAGGAGTTTTACAATTTGCTAAGACCATGGGTAGCTCAGGAGGAGATGATGTTATTTACGATGTTGTATCAGACCCAGGCGGATTTACGATCGGTGGTTATTTTAGAAATACTGTGATTTTTGGAACTACTCCTGCTGTAACTTCCTTAACCAGCAATGGAGGAATGGATGGCTTTGTGGCCCAATACAAACCTGATGGCTCTCTAATTTCAACTTTTAAAATTGGTGGCACATCTCATGATGCTGTATATGGGCTTGCGATGAGCAGAGAAGCAAATAATGGTAACGAAATCGCTGTAACAGGATACTTCCAAAGTTTGAATGTTGATTTTGATCCATTAAGCACTAAGTTATTCTTAAGTTCTACCGGCCAAAAGGATGTTTTTCTTGCTCGTTACAGGGACCTTCACCTCATCAACAACGTAAAAGCTACAGTTTTCATTGATAACAACCTGAATGGACAATACGATAACGGAGATGTACCGTTTAAAACTGCTTCTATTGAAGTAATCAATGGAGGTGATACAACTTCATATTCATCCAACACAGGAATTGTTTCGATACCTCTTGATTCAGGATCGCACCTCTTTACGCTTAAACCGTATACGAATTATTACAATTATACGCCGGCATCGCACACCAAAACCTTCATTGGATATGGCAGCAATGATAGCATCTATTTCTCTTTGCAACCGGTAGGACCGATTAACGATCTTGTGATTTCACTAATTCCATTATCACCGGTTCGACCTGGTTTCAACGTTGACTATAGGCTACTGTACGCTAATGTGGGCACTCTACCTATCATCAATGGTTCCATTCAAGTTATTAAAGACCCAAGGACAACATTTAATACCGCTAGTGTTGCGCCGTCCAGCCAATCGGGTGATACACTAACTTGGTCGCTTGCACCACTTTCTCCGCAAACTAATGGAGAGCTATTCCTTCAACTAAAAGCGGCCGCTCCACCACAATTAAACTTAGGTGACGATCTAAAAACCCGGACTTATATCGATCCAATAGTCGGCGATATGACGCAGCAGAACAATGTCTCTATCATGGTGCAGGATGTTACTGGCTCTTATGACCCGAACGATAAGCGTGAAAGTCACGGTGGAACAATTACCGAATCACAGGTTACAGAAGGCGAATATCTCCAGTACACTATACGTTTTCAAAACACAGGGAATGATACCGCTTTCAATATCACTATCAAAGACACTTTGAATGATTTACTAGATTGGAATTCGGTACAAATGGTAGCTTCAAGCCATTCTTACTACTTTAGAAAGCAGGAAAACAATCAACTTGTATGGGCCTTTGATAATATAAAACTCGTTGATAGCATAAAGAACGAACCTTTAAGTCATGGTTACATTGTTTTCAAAGTTAAAGCTGTTAGTGCTGCTTCCGTTGGCCAACTGATTCATAACAAAGCTTCCATTTACTTTGATTATAATTTACCAATCGTTACGAACAACGAAACAACAGCAATTGTAAACAATCCTCTTCCCCTCAACCTCATAAGTTTTACAGCCAACAAAGCGAAGGATGGAAATGTCTTAGCGTGGTTTACGTCCAACGAATACAATACGCAAAGCTTTGAAATAGAAAAGAGCGCATCCGGTATAGAATACACCAAGTCAGGCGAGGTAAAAGCGAACGGTCTAAGTGGCGATAATAAGTACCAGTACCTGGATCTTAGTCCTTTTGCCAAAGTAACTTTTTACAGGCTAAAAATGCTTGACAAAGACGGCAAATATACCTATAGTCCTGTACGGAAGGTTTCCAACGAAGATAACTTCATTGTAAGAGTCTTCCCTAACCCTTCGAAGTCCACGGTGACACTTAGTTTATTATCTGAAGAAAAAGGCCATGCTACGGCTAGCGTAGTGGCAATGGATGGCTCTGTGTTGTTAACTGAAAGATTTCTTGTTGAGGCCGGAAGTACAAACAAGACAATACTACTCCACTCAATTCCTTCCGGTGTCTATTTTATTAGGATAGACATTGGTGGTGTTCAACATGGAATCAAGTTTCAAAAGCAATAAATCATCTAATAAGAAGGCGGCTTAGTGCCGCCTTTTGCTTTAGCTTCACAGCAAAGCCCCCCTTTCAACACGAAAACCGCCCTACAGCGGTTTTCTTCTTATTTGCGCACAAGGGCGCATTATCTTGGTTTTTCTATTATCAGTTATTGCAGGTGTATCTGGAAACCAGCCCCCAGCGCAAACACACCTTTCATGTCCCCGATCTTCGAGTACATGCTGGTAACTTCAAGTGCCACCGAACTGTTTAGAAAGTGCGCATAGCCTAAGCCACCACCCCATCCAAACTTTGTATCCAGCCCGTCGCCACCGCCAATCAACATCTGCCCCTGTAAAAAGAACTTACCATCGCCTGCACCAAAGTAAGGCCTTACAAACGGCCCTACCGCCCATGTAGACGAAGTTCCTGTAGCCGACCTGTAAGAAAAGGCCGCACCTAAGGCTATATTACGTAAGATGAAAGTACCCAGTTGCGGGTTAAACATGAATACGTTTTGCGCATCTGAAGTCTGGAAACTAACGTTACCGCCCAGCAATAAGGTACCGCGGTCGGTTTGTGCTTTCGCAGCGCTGCCCATCACCAGGCATGCTGCTACACAACATGCCATGATCCTTCGTGTCTTCTTCATACGGTGAAGTTCTCACCTATACCAGTGACAGAGCGCAGTTGTGGAAAAATGCAGCAGCCTCTCTAAAGTTATCCACCGCCGAAATAGGCGCCAGGTACCTCATTAGTAAAGCGGTAAATTATTTACTTACAAATCGCTTCAACCGCTTAAACTCTTTCGTTTGGGGGGATTCAAATAAGCTCAGCAAAAATTCAACGATACGCTGCAGCAGGGGCTCTCTTTCGCCCATGCTACCGTTAGGGTTGTGGTTCATAGCATTTGGGTTTTACAACTATTCAAAAACTTGGTTACTGTAAAAACAGCAATACGCAAGCCTAATTGCAAACACAGAGCTCGCTTCAGCTAATTTTAAGCGGCTTTAAAGCTAGCTTTAACATACAACGGTAATATGCGCTTCCGGGAGGGCGCCAAGTTGCTGAAACTTCCTCAATACATTAGCCACTACCACTACGTCACGCTGGCAATATTCAACTATCTTCTGAATGTTTTCGCGGTAATAATATTCGTCCTGCACCTTGCTTCCATCCATATCCGTCTTTGATGTGGGCACTCCAAGTACGTGCGCCAGCAGGTCGAGCGAGATATAGTTTTTATAGTCTCCAAACTTCCACCACTGCAGGGTATCCACCATCTTCACATCCCAGGGCTTAGCGGCATGTAACTGTAAAAATTCCGGCAGGGGTATGTTATTAATTATCATGCGCCGGCAGATGTAAGGAATATCGAATTCCCTTATGTTATGACCCGCAAACTGGAAACACTGGTTGTGCTGGAAGAATTTCACCGACGCCGCCTTAAACTGTTCCAGCACATGCTTTTCATCATCACCAAAGAAGCTTTTAATACGTAAGGCCTGCTCCCCATTGTTATCATTATAAAAATAAGCAGTGGAAATACATATAATTTTGCCAAACTCAGCCAGTATGCCTGCCCTCATTTTCCAGCTATCTTCAAGGCTTATTGTTTCTGGCACAGTTTTGGAAATTTTGTCGCTCCAGAGCCGTTGCCACAACGGATTAAGCTCAGAAAACGTAGCCACTTGAGGAACAGTTTCAACATCTAACAAAAAAAGATCAGTAAGTGCCGGACTGTTTAAAGCATGCATCATAAACTTTAACTTTAAAATCCCTGGAACTATGAGTTACAGCAGTGAGTCTTCTACATCAACCTCAAACTCTCCATTACCCGATCAGCCACACAGGACTGGTGCCGATAAAAGAAAGCTTTTTCTTACTATCCTTACCATAGCACTTCTTGGAACCTGGGGATTCATTATCTACGATAAAAGTAGAACGAACCAGGAATATGAACAATTACAAGCCCAATATACAAACGTTGACTCTGCACGCTCGGCCCTTGTAATAGAATTTGAAGATGCCAGGAGAAGAATGGATTCCCTTGTTGGCTCCAACACCGAGCTTACCGGCGAACTAGCCGAGCGCCAGGGTGAAATAAACAGGTTGAAAGACCAGGTAGCTGTGGTACTGAAACAAAAGAACGTTGACGCTAAAAAAGCGCGCAGCCTTATCAATCAACTAAAGGCACAGGTAAACGACCTGATGGCGGAGGTAGAAAGACTGCGGGACGAAAACCAGGTACTTACTGCAGCTAACCAGCATCTCACAGCCGAAAGGGATTCTTTGAATGCTTACAAGCAATCACTCGAATCCAATCTAAATACTACCAGGGGCGAGAAAGCCCACCTGGAAGAAGTAGGCTCTACCTTCAACGTATCCAACATCAACATCGCAGCCATCAACGTAAAGAACAGCGGCAAAGAAGTTACCACCTCATCTGCAAAACGGGCAGATGCACTAAGAATCTCTTTTGTAATAGATGAGAACAGGATTGCATCAACAGGAACAAAGGAAATCTATGTTACCATCATCGACCCTTCAGGCAACCCTGTTTCTGTACCACAAACCAGCGGTACTTTCAAGAGCCGTGAGGAAGGCGAAAAGGTATATACGAGCAAAGTGATGGTGAACTACGAGAAAGGAAAGCGTACACCGGTAAGCTTCGACTGGAAGCAGGATGGACGCTACCAGACCGGCGACTACAAGATTCAGATCTACCATAACGGCTATAAAATTGGTGAAGCAGTAAAAGCACTTAAGAAAACTTTTCTCTAGCAACGTAACTTCGCCTCATCGCACACAAAGCCTTGCAATTGCAGGGCTTTTGTTTTGTTCGTTATATGCTAACTTCAACGCCAATTTCATACTATGAAGAAGTTGCTCGTATTATTGATGCTTCCGGTGTTGTGTTCTGCACAGGATACCCTAAAGCCTACATCTAATTTAATCGTCAAAGGCATTCCTCCTATCCCCTTTTCCATAGCTGAAGACCTACAGCGCTACCTGGAGTTTAGAAGCGCTTCGTTTAGCGCATGGCACCCAATAAAGAATGAAATGATGGTAAGTACACGTTTTGGCAATGTGCCTCAACTGCACCAGGTAAAAACTCCTTTAGGTATGCGCAGGCAACTTACTTTCTTCAACGAACCTATCAGCAATGCAGTATACCAACCTGTAACAGCGTCCTATTTCCTGTTTACCAAAGACATTGGCGGTAATGAGTTCGCACAGATTTATAGGTATGACATGAACAACGGAAAAACGACATTACTTACGGATGGCAAGAGATCACAAAACGGGGGAATCCGCTTTAGTAACGACGGCAAGTGGATAGTTTACGCTTCTACCAAACGCAATGGCGCAGACCGCGACTTCTACCGCATGGATCCTATGGCGCCTTCAAGTGATAAATTGCTTGTTCAAAATGATGGAGGTGGCTGGGCTATTGCCGATGTGTCGCCCGATAACAAGCAGTTGTTAGTAACACAATACATCTCTGCAAACCAATCCCATTACTGGCTGGTGGACGTTGCCACCGGTGTTAAAAGGCCATTAACGCCACAGGACGAGAAACAGGTTGCTTATGGCGAAGCTAAGTTTAGCAGGGACGGCAAGGGTATTTACTTCGTAACAGATAAAAACAATGAGTTTGCCCGGCTAACTTACATGGATCTATCCACAAAAAAGAGCCGGATACTAAGCACAGGCATCAATTGGGGTGTGGTTAATATAGAGCTTTCAAAAGATGGCAGGCAACTGGCCTTTCTTACCAATGAAGCAGGTGAGTCTAAGCTATATATTTTGAACACGGCAGATGATAAATACCGGCAATTATCAAAGTTGCCTCTTGGTGTATATGGTGCTCTCAGCTTTCATAATAACAGCAGGGACCTTGCCATTACTATAAACAACGCAAAATCCCCAACGGATATTTTCGTCCTAAATCTTGTCAGCAACAATATAACACAATGGACAAGCAGCGAAATGGGCGGCCTCAACGCAAACGAACTAAACTATCCTGAACTGGTTAAATGGAAGAGCTTCGACGGTAAGGAAATCAGTGGCTTCTATTATAAACCCAATAAGAGTTTCACCGGCAAGCGACCCGTGCTGATAAGCATTCATGGCGGGCCGGAGGGTCAGTCAACACCGGTATTCCAGGGTGCAAATAATTACTACCTAAACGAACTGGGCGTGGCAATCATCTACCCGAACGTACGGGGGTCTTCCGGCTACGGAAAAACATTTCTTGCAGCAGACAATGGCTATAAGCGCGAAGAAAGCGTGAAAGACATCGGAGCCTTGCTGGATTGGATCGCCTTGCAGCCCGAACTGGATAAGGACCGCATCATGGTAACTGGTGGAAGTTACGGAGGCTACATGACCCTTGCAGTTGCCACACACTACAACGACAGGATACGATGTGCTTTAGACGTCGTGGGCATATCGCACTTCGGCACCTTCCTAAAGAATACGGAGAGCTATAGAAGAGACTTACGCCGGGTAGAATACGGTGATGAAAGGGATGCGGATATGAACAAGTTCTTCGAGGCCATTGCGCCTTTAAACAATGCGCATAAAATAACCAAACCCCTATTTATTGTCCAGGGTGGCAATGATCCGCGGGTACCAAGAACTGAAGCCGTACAAATGGCTGATAAGGTTGCAGCCAATGGTGGAGTTGTCTGGTACCTAGAAGCAATGGATGAGGGCCATGGTTTTAGAAAGAAAGGGAATGCTGATTTTCAGCGCTACGCAACCGTCTTGTTTATGCAGCAATATTTACTGAACTGAGTACTTTGCCAATGATAAGCATCCTGTTTAATTGGCGGACCATCTTAGCACTTGTTGCAATCACCATTGTTACAGGTTCAATAGTCTATTCAAACTACCTCTCGGAAAAGCTGGGCAAGCAGGAAACAGACAGGGTAGAAACCTGGGTTGAAGCGCAGCGTACCATGCTTAAAACTACAGACCCTGCAAACATCGGCCTTGCTTCCATGCTTATTTCAGAGAACTCAGAAATTCCTATTATAGAAACGGATGAAAAAGACAGCATCATCAGCCACCGCAACCTCGATTCACTCCGGGCAGTTAAGGACAAGGACTATGTACGCAACAAGTTCCAGGAATTCAAGCAACTTCACGCTCCTATTGTGCTTGTTATAAGCGACACACCATTTATCGCTAACCGGTATTACTATGGAGAGAGCGCCCTGCAAAAAGAAGTGCGCTACTACCCCACTATTCAACTGGTAATTGTCGGCTTGTTTATCATCATTACCGTGGTGGCATTGCGCACGCGCTACCGTTCAAGGCAGAACCAGCTTTGGGCAGGCATGGCCAAAGAAACAGCGCACCAGTTGGGCACACCCCTTACCAGTCTCCAGGGCTGGATTGAAATGTTGAAGGAAGATAATGCAAACCGGAAGGTAGCGCTTGAGATGGAGAAAGACATTAATCGCCTGCAACTTGTATCAGACAGGTTTGGCAAGATTGGTTCCCATCCCAAACTTGAGGAAAAGAACATTATCACACTGCTGCTCCAAATGGTTGACTATGTAAAAATGCGTGCGGGCAAACATGTAGAATTTGAAACAGAATTTCATGGCAAGCAAGAGATTTGCGCTATGGTTTCGCCTCCCCTTTTCGATTGGGTGATAGAGAACCTTCTTAAAAACTCGCTAGATGCTATGGAGGGCCGCGGCAAGATGAAGATTGAGGTAGTAGAGAAAGCTAGCAAGATTTACATTGACGTAACCGATTCCGGCAAGGGCATCAGCAAAGCATCGATTAATAAGATATTTAACCCGGGGTATACAACCAAGAAACGAGGCTGGGGCCTTGGCCTTACGCTTACTAAACGGATTATTGAGCAATACCATAACGGTAACATCTTCGTCAAGTGGAGCGAAATGGGTAAGGGCACCACATTTAGAATTATCCTTGATAAAAGCGCGGTATAAATACGGGGTATAATTAGACGCAGCCAACATCCTTAACTGTGAAGTTTCAGGAAAACACTTTTGCCGCTCGCCAGCAGGCGCACCTTCTCCATCTCCCCAAAAAAAAGCATCTTTTTGGGGAGTAAGTCCGAGGTTAGTCCGAGGCAAGTCCGAGGTTAGAGTGAGGCAAGAGCGTTGGAAGGGAGTTGATAAAGCAGTTTATCGTGCTAATCGTGCGCACCTTCCTCGCCGGCCACCTTCAACCCAAATCCAAAAATTCTAATATCGGTGAGTAACTCCGTACTAACTCCGTACTAAAAGCACAGTGGAAGCGTAGCTGGAGCGTTCCTAACTCTTTCACGCCCTAATCAGGCTATGCGTCGTTACCCATCCTCTATTGCACTCGAAAACACGTCAGTTATTACTTTATTCATCATATCGTAACCTGTTTTACTATCTATATTGCTTTTAAATTTAATTGTCAGAATAGCATATTTCCAGCCTAACATTACCCTGGCACACACGCTTAGCAGCCAATAACTTGCTTGTCTTATCAATACCACCGGGATGTAAAGGGGAATTTTGCAAAATAGTGCACAAAGCTTCCTAATACAATGACCACCGTCAGCCTTGCTATCTCTAATATCTAATTACTTGAAATTGATAAAAGAAGAAGCAATACTATCCGAAAAATCTATTTGAATTCTGTTTTCTCTTTTCCCTTTACATGTTTTGCTCATTAAGTTGCTCTCCTTTACATTTGCACTCCCAAAGAGTGTTGCGGAGGTGGCGAAATTGGTAGACGCACTACTTTGAGGTGGTAGCGCCCGAAAGGGTGTGGGAGTTCGAATCTCCTCTTCCGCACTGTATAAAAAGCCGGCTTTAGCCGGTTTTTTGCTTTATGGAGTCATATCGGAGTCACTCCGCCCTAACTCCGATATTGCGTTCGAAATACGCAACCTTGCCACACCAAAGATTATCTTTGATCCATACCTTCCTTCAACAAGGGTTACCGAGACAAAAGATTAAATTAACGCCAGCAAAACTGTAAGAGATGGAAGTAACTGTTATTTCATGGGGCATGATAGCCTGGCAGTTGTTTTGCCTGGCTGCAATTACTTATTTTTTGTTTTTGGTAGTTAAATACCTAAAACGTAAGGCCTAGTACTAATCTACTTCATCATCGCCATAAAATCATCAAAAAGGTAGCGGCTATCATGAGGGCCCGGTGTACTTTCAGGGTGATACTGAACACTGAAAGCCTTTTTTCCCTTTAGTCGGATACCTTCGATGGAGTCGTCGTTCAGGTTTACGTGTGTGATCTCAACAGAACTGTTCTTGCGTACCGCATCCGGGTCTACACCAAAGCCATGGTTCTGCGTTGTAATTTCGCACCGCCCGGTTATAATGTTTTTTACTGGATGGTTCATACCCCTGTGACCATGGTGCATTTTATAAGTGGGAATATCATTGGCCAATGCAAGTAACTGGTGGCCGAGGCAGATACCAAACAAAGGCTTTTCGTCTTTCAGCAGTTCTTTTACTGTTGTGATGGCATAACTCATTGCCGCCGGGTCGCCGGGGCCATTGGAAATAAAGTAGCCTGATGGATTAAACTGCCTGAGCGTTTCAACAGGTGTTTTTGCCGGAAATACTTTTACGTAAGCTCCGCGTTCTACCATGCAATTCAAGATATTCTGTTTGATACCAAAGTCCAACACAGCCACTTTTACCGGGGCGTTTTTATCTCCCGCTTCATATGCTTCCGTTGTGCTTACGGTAGATGCAAGCTCTAGTCCTGCCATATCAGGCACTTCAGCAAGCATTGATTTCAGCTTCTCAACATCCGGTATTTCGCTTGAGATAATACAATTCATTGCGCCCTTTGTACGAATGTGAGCAACCAGCGCCCTGGTATCAATACCTTCAATCGCTACGATGTTGTTCTTCTTCAGATAATCGTTTAAACCGTCATTTGCCTGGTACCGGCTATAACGCTCTTCAAGGTTTCTGGCAATCAACCCCCTTATCTTAACACTCTTGCTCTCCTGGTCTACATCGTTTATACCGTAATTACCCACATGTACATTATTCATTATCAACACCTGTCCATAATAGCTGGGGTCGGTGAACACCTCCTGGTAGCCAGTCATACCGGTATTAAAACATATCTCCCCGGTTGTGGTTCCGATTGCTCCAAAAGCATTTCCAGTAAACACATTACCATCGGCAAGTACCAGTAAGGCAGGAGATTGGGATTGGGGCATAGATGATGATTTGCCTGCAAAAAAACAAAAAGCGAAGCTATCCTGTTGAATAAGTTTTAAACAACATTGGAGAAATTAGCTCTATTGTAGCGGGAGCAGTTTGTCCACGAGTTGAGCTATACCTTCAGCAGCGGAAGATTCAATTTCAACCAGGTTTTGTATGCCATAGGTAGCTGGTATACGCTTATCAAGGATAAACTTCGGGCAGGAAGCGGGCGCATAATTGACCAACCCCGCGGCAGGATAGACCACGAGAGAGGTGCCAATGACAACAAAGATATCTGCGGTGGCGGCTATTTCTGCTGCGGCTTCTATCAGCGGCACCGGCTCTTCAAACCAAACAATATGTGGCCGTAGCTGCCGGCCATCCTCTGCCCTATCTCCTAATTTGATGTCTCCTTTTATTTCGTACACAAGTTGTTCGTTACCCTCACTACGCATTTTCAGTATCTCCCCATGCAAATGAACCACGTGGCTACTGCCGGCCCGCTCATGCAGATCGTCTATATTCTGAGTGATAATGGTGACGTTGAAATACTTCTCTAAAGTTACCAGGCCCAAATGAGCAGCGTTAGGTGCTGCTTCTAAAACATTCTTCCTACGGTAATTATAAAACTCGAGGACCAATGCAGGATCTTTCTTCCAGGCGCGGGGTGTGGCAACATCTTCAATGTTGTACCCTTCCCATAACCCGTCGCTATCCCTAAACGTCTTCAATCCGCTTTCGGCGCTGATACCGGCGCCGGTAAGTACTACAAGATGCTTTTTCATATTTGAACAAAGCTAAAACCAGCCGATCACGTTTCCTTACACAAACATCTACCTTAACCCTGAAATGAGAATGTCGGGATCCAACTCGAGCAGTGTTTTTAAGGTCTCCTGTTCCAGAGGATTTAAAGAGTATTCCTTTCCCATGAGGACTGCGGCTTCCCCGGGCGATGCCAATGGAGGTAATGCTTCTTCCAACTCTTTTGTTTTATTATAGGCAAGGTACTTACGGATTGCTTCATTTTCCACCAGCAACGGCATAGCATGAAAGTAGCCGAGTACAATACCCACATTGTTTACGAATCTGAACAGTTTGCGTTGAATGAATTCAAGGTTATCCTCGATATCCGCAGGTTTCATGGTAAAATAGCTTTGGGCAAATTGGGACTGGAGTGGTTGTTCAACTGCAATCTGGTTCCAAACTTCCTGGGGCACATGCGTCATAAAAAAGAATGTATTAACGTTAAACAAGCGCGTATCGCATGAGCAAGTGCGCTGTAAAGGTAAGGCTAACTGCCCGAAGAACCGGCTTAGTGCTGAAACTTCAAAACTGCCAGTTTCCTGAGTAGGCTGGGAAAGGGATGTATTTCTTAGGCCACAACGATTGGCTATTTTATCGATTGCCATTTAACGTTAGAAGTTTGGACAAGTGGGCGTTCCTGCCCCCGCGTCTTTTGCATAACTAACCGGGTTGGCCTGTTTTAGGTACCGGCACCAGGAATTCGATGATACTTCTTTTCATCTCCACTTCTACTTTCGCATTCTCTTCAATTTTGAGTATTTTATCATCTATATGAACGTGTGTTCCCTGCCATTGAATCTTTATATTCCTGCCTCTAAGCGTATGAAATGCGAAACTGGTATTGGCACCTTTCTTCATGTCGCCCACAAAAGCCATGAATTTGCTCTTATGCGCCTCGGGAATCAGAACCACCTCAAATTCGCCGTCACCCGGATCGGCTGTTGGAGCCAGTTCCAAACGTGGCCCAATAGACTTGATGTTCATTATCTCGGCAAGGATGAATTTCCCGGAATGGTCGCTGCCATCCACCTGTAGTGTGCACTCTCTTGGCTCGTATTCTGACACTACATCATACAGCATATTTATGGCTGCTTTAAGTTCCTCCTCTGCTTCGGCGCTTTTTTCGTCTTCGCTTCGTTTCTTCATCTTCTTAATTAGAAAAGGAAATATTCCGAAGCCAAAACTTTCCATAAAAAACTCATCGTCTTCCAGGTTGTACAACTTTCCCACGTCATAACACTTGCTAACGGCCGAGGAAAGGCCGGCAATGACCTCCTCTGGGCTCAGCCCTTTCACTCCGAGCGTGTCCGCAATATTGTTAGCCGTCCCGAGTGGAAAGAGAACAATAGGCAGCGACCGCTCTTTTAGTTTACGGTTCATCAATTGTTTCACTACCTTTCTAACGGTACCATCACCGCCTGCAACAACCAAAGCATCTGCTTCGATATCCAGTTTTTTCCAATCCTCGTCTTTGCTGGAAAAATAAGTGCAGGAATGTCCCGCCGCCTCTACAAGTGCTTCCAGCTTTTTCCTGCTATATTCCTGGTCGCCAGATGTTGGGTTATGAATGATTAACAAATGCATATAAAGTAATATGCTGTAAGCACCCAGCAAAATCGTACCATTATTAGTGGCATAAATTATGGAGAAACTTCATAATGAGATTGTTAGTAACCAACGACGACGGCATTTATAGTCCCGGCATTTCTGCGCTTGCCCAATGTGCAAAAGCCTTCGGTGATGTAGTGGTGGTTGCACCCGACGTGGAGCAAAGTTCAATGGGACATGCGGTAACACACTCAAGGCCGCTTTCATACAAAAAATCGCCCATCAGTTTTGGAGATATTGAAGCATTTAGGGTAAATGGAACGCCTGCGGACTGTGTTGCGCTGGGCACACATTTCCATACAACAACCGATGTGGTTTTATCGGGAATAAATTTGGGTCCAAACCTCGGCAATTCTATGTGGCACTCCGGTACACTTGCAGCAGCCAAGCAGGCTGTGCTTTTTGGAGTAAAGGGAATTGCGCTAAGCACTCCTGTGGGCAAAACGGAACCAGATTTCAACAAACTTCAACCCTATGTAAAAGAAGCATTGGAAATACTACTCGCATCAAGTGACGCACACCTTTATAACGTAAACTTCCCACCCGAACCAAAAGGTATTAAATGGACGAGGCAGGCAGTGAGCCTTTATGATGGTAAGATAGTTCCAGGCATAGACCCAATGAACCGAAAACATTATTGGTTTACCGTGTATCCATTGGAAGCCGCCGAAGAAGGAACAGACAGGTGGGCAGTGGATAATGGTTATGTTTCCATCACACCACTAAGATTAGATCTAACAGACGATAAGCTGTTGCAGCAATGGCTTAATAAATAATAACATGCGATAGCTGAGGAGATAAAACAATCTCCCTTACCGGAAAGGATTCGTTTGTATAAAAAAGACACCCCGGTAGAAACCAGGGCGTGTGTTAACTAACGATTGCTTGCTGCGGCAAATATGCATGCGAAGTTTTATACTGCAATGTTATCATTTTCCTAATTGCGTAATCGATGTCAAAACTGACCCGTCTGATATATTAGAAACAAATAAATCTTTAACGGAGCGATTAACGTAGGCATGCTGTTTTTATTTTCGGGTATTAACCCACCTGTTATGAGAACGTTTTGCCTTACGCTTTGCTTCTGCGTGTATTCTTTCCTCTCCTGCTTCGCTCAAAAACTAATAGCCCTTCCGCCGGAGCTACAAACTATTCAACCGTTGCAAGTTGACTTTAAGATGAAAGGGCACATTTATCCTTACCAGTTTGGACCATACAAGCTGGTGGATGCAAAAAAAGAATGGACGAAAACAGAAGAGAAGAAAGTAAAGTCGTCCAGCTACCGGGCTTTATTCGAAAGCGATGGAAAGAAGACGGAGAAAGACAGGTCTTCTTTCGTCATGCAAGGCCCTTCAAACCAAAGCGTGCCTGTAAATATTGCGGTAACAAAAGAAACTGAATTCTCCAGGATGAAAGTGGACCTGTTTGACAATAAGAAAGGTGAGAAGGTTTTTGGCAACTCCAATACCCTTTACCTGGCTTCGTTCATGATTGACACCACCCGTTGGGATGTTGAAGTAAAGTTTACTGAAGGAGGCGAGTTTACTTTTGAAAACGACTTTGTGGGTATGATAGAGGCCAATGGAAAACGATATTTACTGGAATCCGTTTTTGATTTTGAAGATGGCAAAAAGCGTTTATCAGGATTCCCGATTGGAACCGTAGTTCGCTATAACAACAAAGCCGTGGCAGCATTGCAGTTCCAGGGACATTACTTCAGCAACCTAAAAAAGCATAGCATGGTATGGCTTGCAAATGAGCTGGATGAACAAACAAAATTTGGATTAGCGATAGCACTTACTGCTTTAATGAGTAAAGCACACCAGGGATTAATGGAACAGCCGTCAACTGATCGTTAGCTCCTACTTGTTAGAAAGCTATCGAGAAACTACCTTCGGTGATACTTGTGATAACGCCTCCTGACTGGGGGGTTACAGTAGCACTGAATGTGCCGCGGATGCTTGCAGCATCAAGATGGGTGACTGTTATAACGCAATCGCTGTCACTTTCGTAGGTTTTGATACCATCGTTATACTCGATATAGCCAACACCACCGGTGGAACCTGTGCCGGTATAGACTCCCGTTGTAAGGGTTCCCGGCTTCGCGACACCAATGGCAAGCATCTGGCCGGAAGGCGTTTCCGCAGCTACCGCCACTACTTCCATCCCCTGATGATTCTGCTTAACGCTAACAATTCCGGCGGTAAAGCTTACGGGTGAATTCTGAATTTTTGCATGGATTCCGGGAGCCTGGTAAGGAGTATCTTCAGATTTTTTACAGCCTATGAATGAAACGAAGGCTAACAGCAGTAATGGCAGGTAACGCATAATAGAATTTTGGAGCAAGTTAGAAACAGCAGATGTGAAAAAACATGAGTTTTGTCATGCAGAAATCCGCAGTGATTTAGCGGACCTGGGATTAGTTCTGAAATTCGTTAAGTACAGTTGCACCATATGCTTGCCTGGCAAGGGCTATTTCTGCTTCAGTGAATTGACCGGTGAGGGTGAAATGCGTGAGGTTGTGGTATTTTACGGCCTTTTCAACAAGCAAGCGAAATTCAATGAGATTGATGATATCAGGAAACTTAAGGGTCGTCATTTAACGATTGCTAAAGTAACCCAACAAGGCTGAAGCTCAGGTTATATTTCAATTAAAAAAGGAGCATAAACAGGCTAGAACAGGATGAAACCGAGCGTGTAACTAGCTAAGAATCCAGGGCTGCATTGAGTGAGTTTTCAAGTTGTGAAAGGTTCATAGCGCCTGATTGACGCCATGCAATGTTACCTTGTTTGAATAATATAAGCGTAGGAACTCCCTGTATACCAAAGGCCTGGGCAACAGCAGTGTTTTTGTCTACATCTATTTTGAGTATGCGGATTCGCTCCGGCCACTTGTCGCGCAACTGTTTAAGTACAGGAGCCATCATTTTACAGGGGCCACACCACTCAGCATAAAAATCCACGAGAACCGGGATAGGACCATTGATTACATCTTTGAATGATTCACTCATTGCAGATAATTTATAAGTGAAAAAAGGTGCAGCTAATTACCAATTGCCCATATGTTCTTTTACCACCCGTTCGCCCTCATCAGGCTTGTGATCTTTCCAACGAGGTTCATATTTTACAAACCAGCTAAGCCATAACGTACGGGAAAGGCGCATAAAGATGGGCTGTAATAAAACCAGTAATAAAATAGAAGTACATAGCCACCAAAAGATACTATTATCAGAAAACGTGAGACCGATAAATAATTTCCAGGCAATAAAGGTTAGAACAAGAAAACCCACGCTGAGTGCATAACTAACATAGCCTGTTCCGTAATAAAAACCTACTTCAATATCGGTAGGCTGATTGCAAACCGGACAATGACTATGCATGACCAGGTTGTGCTTTATATCGTAAGGATTTTGCGTAATAAACAAGTCTCCCTTCCTGCAACGCGGACATTTGTTATTGAGCACACCCCACAAGTACGATGGCTTTGTTGTTTGTATGGCTGCCATAATGCAAAGTTACCAAAGCATAATGTTTGAAAAAAAAGCTAAGGTCGGAATAGCCAGAACCTTAGCTTTTTGATAATTCTAAAGAATTTACTGTCCAGCCTGTTGCTTTGCTTCAGCCTTCATTTTTTCGTTAGCTGTTATCAGGAACTCCACCCTGCGGTTCTGCGTACGCCCGGCTTCTGTATCGTTTGTCTCTTTAGGAGCAGACTCGCCAAACCCCCTGGTTGTGATACGAGAATTAGCAACCCCTTTATTCCTGAGATAGGTTGCAACTGAAGAGGCTCTACGCTCGCTCAGGTTTTGATTATATGAATCGCTTCCCGTATTGTCAGTATGCCCGCGTATTTCAATATTCGTATCAGGATACTTGTTAAGGATGGTAACAAGGTCGTTTAACGTAGCTGTTGAAGCGGAAGTGATGTCTGAACGGTCAACACCAAATAATACATTGCTACTGAACTCTACGACAATGCCTTCGCCTACCCTCTCTACTTTTGCATTAGGTACCTCGCGGCGTATTTCTTCAGCCTGTTTATCCATCTGGCGACCGATGATAGCACCTGCTGCTCCACCGACTGCTGCGCCGATGATGGCACCTGCCGCAGTATTGCCTGCCGCTTTACCTATAACACCGCCTACTACAGCGCCGCCGGCACCACCGATAACTCCACCTTTTTGAGAGTTACTCCATGTTTTACAACCTGCGAGTGTTAGACTGACGAATAATGCTGATAATGTAAGAATCTGAGTGATTTTCATAATTGGAGATTTGCAGTTAACGAGGCCGCAAACATTATGCCGTTTGTAACAATAAGCGGCTGCTAATCAATTAAAACAAAGTGATCTGGCTACCGGGACGCTGGAATTTTGAACAATCTAAATCAAAGCCACCACTCTTATAACCAAA
This sequence comes from Bacteroidota bacterium, assembly GCA_023433265.1. Taxonomy (GTDB): domain Bacteria; phylum Bacteroidota; class Bacteroidia; order Chitinophagales; family Chitinophagaceae; genus JAEZDR01. The sequence continues at coordinate 18,791 of JAEZDR010000148.1, forward strand.
CCGTTTTTTAAATTGTTTAAACTGCATGGCAATCATAGCTGCTATATTTCCATCTCCTTTCATCCTGCGCGACCACTCACTGTCGTTTACTTTGCCCCCATGTCCGGATTCTATCAGGTGCCAAACCTTATTTGCCCTGTCAGGAAAGTTCTTAAACAGCCAATCGTGAAAAAGAAACTGAATCGCCCCATTGAGCCTGACAAAGGTATAACCTGCATTTATAGCACCGGCCGAAGCAGCTGCTTTTAGTATATCATGCAATTCATGATCATTAAGACCCGGTATCATAGGTGCTGCCATCACTCCTGTTGGCACCCCGGCTTTAGAAAGCTCCTCTATAAGCCTCAGCCTTTGCTGAGCTGTGGTCGTTCTTGGTTCCATCACCCGGCGTAACGCTTCGTTAAGTGAAGTGATCGACACCATAACGGAAACCAGGTTTTTTTGAGCCATCGGAACAAGAATGTCCATGTCGCGGAGCAGGCCTGCGTTTTTTGTGATGATGGAAATAGGCTGATTAAAGCGGGAAGCCACCTGGAGCAGTTGCCTGGATATTTGAAACTTCTTCTCTGCAGGTTGGTAACAGTCAGTGTTGCCACTTAAAGCAATAGGCACACAATGCCAATTAGGATTCATTAAGAAATTTGATAGTAAAAGGGGAGCGTTCTTTTTTACTATGATCTTTGTTTCAAAGTCTATTCCTGCACTCCAGCCCCAATACTCGAAACTATTACGGGCATAGCAGTAAATGCAGCCGTGCTCGCAACCCTGGTAAGGATTCATACTGTAAAGCATGCCGACATCCGGGCTATCTACTTTGTTGACAAGCGCTTTCGCATTTTCTTCCAGGAAAACCGTTGCAGGATTTTCATGTTCCCAATCGTCAATCGCTTCAACATGCATCTTCCCAACGCTGTGCTTCAAGAATCGGTTGCCTGTGTTATACTGCGCACCTCTGCCTTTATGGTAATATGTTCCCTCTGACGGTTTGCCGTTGGCCATGTGCAGGTAAATTTAAATGCTAAATTAATTAGTATTTCGGAAACAATAAAGATTCTTACAAACATTAACGGCTGGCGTTCAAGAACGGGCGTTATTGGGCCTGCAGTGTTCCTCCTGCAGGATACTTTACCGTTGTCTTTGTTTGGTGTACCGGAAGTTCGATTGTAAACCTGGTACCTTCCCCTTGCACAGAGGATGCATAGATTCTACCATTGTGCTTTTCAACTATCTTCTTGCAAATCGTTAGACCCAAACCGGTACCGGGATAAGTACTCGCTGTATGTAGCCGTTTAAACAGTACAAATATTTCCTCCTGGAATCGGGGATCGAATCCTATGCCGTTGTCGGAAATGGTAATGCGATGGAAAGCATTCTTATCGTTGGCCCCTTTCCTGCTACCTGTAGATACCTTTTCAGCAGTAATTTTTATAACAAGCTGACGGGAAGGTTCATTGAACTTTAAAGCATTCGTAAGCAGGTTTTGGAAAAGCTGCCGTATCTGCGTTTCCACCACAGGAGCAGTCGGAAGTTGGGCTATGGTAATGACTGCATTCTTTTGTTCGATAAAAACTTCAAGATCTGAGCAAACCTCTTTCATCACCTTGTTCAGGTCAACATCTGTGAAGTTGTAGGAAGCAGATGAGAAGCGGGAGAACGCAAGAATATCGTTTATGAGCAACTGCATGCGTTCAGAAGCTTTAAGCATAGAATTAAGATACTGCCTGGCTTCCTCAGGCATAGAATCGTCAAACTTTGAGAACAGCCTGTCGCCGAACGTCCTGATTTTGCGGAGAGGTTCCTGTAAATCATGAGAGGCGATATAGGCAAACCGGTCAAGCTCTTCGTTCGTTGCTTTGAGTTGGGAGATGTTTTCTATCAGTTGCCTGTTTAACTGCTTTATCTTTTCTTCTGAAATAATTCGCTCCTGGATTTCCTTTTCCAGGTGCTGGTTCATGGTTATTAAGTTATGCTCCTGGAGCATGAGCTGATGGTTTTTCCGATAGAGCTCCACGTATACGGCCACCTTAGCACGAAGAAGTTCGGGATTGATAGGCTTGTAGATATAATCTACTCCACCCATCTCGTATCCTTTGAAAATGTTCTCATCTCCGTGCCCATTCGCTGTTATGAAGATGATGGGTATATGCCTTAGCCTTTCACGCTCGTAAATAAGTGTTGCAGTTTCGAAACCATTCAGGTCCGGCATCTGAACGTCCATGAGAATGAGGGTAAAATCAACCTCCTTCAGCAGCGTTTTTAAAGCAGCCCTGCCCGAGTTAGCTTTACGGATAATGTACCCGTCACGCTCAAGGATTGTTTCGATAGAGAAGAGATTATCTTCTCTATCGTCAACAACCAACAGTTTTATTTCCTGCTTTGAATGGAGTGTTTTTTCTTCAGATGCCATGCTCTACCTTCTGCTATTTATATAACCACACCCGCATTAGCGACAATAACTGATCTATTTTAACCGGTTTGGTTATATAGTCGGATGCTCCCGCCTCAATACACTTTTCACGGTCGCCTTTCATTGCCTTGGCTGTAACGGCAATGATTGGCAGCGCTGTGTTTTTATGTTCACGCCTTATTTTTTGTGTTGTTTCATAACCGTCCATTTCAGGCATCATGATGTCCATCAGTATCATCTCGATATTATCGTTTTCGTTGAGAATATTGATGGCCTCCTTACCACTTTCTGCTGTAATGGTGTTGATATTGTACTTTTCAAATGCGGTAGTGAGTGCAAACAGGTTTCTAACATCATCGTCCACAACCAATACAGTTTTATTAGAAAGTACATCCTCCTTCATCCTAAGGTTCTCGATCATTCTGCGCTTTTCAGGCTGTAGATCCTTATGATTAAGGTGTAACTGTAGTACGGTTTCTTCCAGCAACAGCTCCAATGAATTTACATTCTTGAGTAGAATGCGATTGGTGTACTGCTTTAACTGTGTTTTTTCCTTGGTAGAAAACTCTTTAGCCGAGTAAATCATCACAGGAGTTATGTGATTCTTAATTATAGAGTTTATTTCAACCACAAAATCCAACCCTGCTATATCTGGCAACATGTAATCTACAATCACACAATCAAAGCTCTCGCTGCGCAGAATAGAGAGCGCCTTTTGGCCGGTTTGTGCAATTGTAATATCTACGAGATCCGGGTTATCCAGGACTTTGGCTATTTGTGAAGAGTCGATCTCATTGTCTTCTACAATCAACAGTTTCTTCTTTTTAAGTGCGTTGTAGGTTACAATATCTGTAAACAAAACACTTAACGCCTCGTTCTTTAATGGCTTCAGGTGGAAGCTACGTGCACCCCGTTGCATAGCAAGCAACCTGTTTTCTTCACCGGAAATAAGATGAATAGGAATATGGCGGAAGTTAAGATCATTCTTAAACAGGTCTAGTATCTTCCATCCGCTTGCATCCGGAAGTTTCACGTCGAGGGTAACCGCTATAGGATTATACTTATTTGCAAGTTCGAACACTTCGCCAAAACCAGTGGCGATTACCACTTTCACACCCAGTTCGTGCGCTTTCTCTATCATGATTTTGCCGAAGCGAAGATCATCTTCAACCACCAAAACAACCTTGTCGCCCGGCACAATGGACGTTCTGTCGTCCCCTGTCTCATTGATCATTTCAGCGATATCCATGTCCTTAAGTTCAAGCTTATGGGGACGTGACTGAATCACTTCAGTGGGTTGTTGAATCTCACTGATTGGCAGCGTACTCTGCTTTTCCTTTTTTGCAATGTTTGGATTGTAATCTACAGGCAGGAATAGCGTAAAAGTACTACCGTGACCTACCTCAGAATCAAGTTCTATAGATCCTCCTAACAGATCAGCAAGTCCACGACTGATAGAAAGCCCAAGGCCGGTACCACCATATTTGCGGCTGGTAGAGCCTTCTGCCTGCTGGAAAGCTTCGAAGATGATGTTCTGCTTATCTTTTGAAATACCAATACCTGTGTCTGTAATTTCGAAAGCTATTACATTCCTTGCATTGTCGAGCGTTGGGTTATTTGGTTTCCAATTGTGATTTGCCTGGTAAATGCGAAGTTTAACCTCGCCCTTCTCTGTAAACTTGAAGGCGTTTGACAACAGGTTCTTAAGAATTTGGTTAAGGCGCTGCGCATCCGTTTCGATCTTGTCGGGAATATTACTCTCCACTTCAATATTGAACCTGAGATTTTTACTTTCAGACACATGCTTGAAGGTACTTTCAACGAAGCTAGTGATCTCGCTAAGACGGACATTGATAAAGTCGGCAGAGATATACCCGGATTCGATTTTCGAAAGGTCAAGGATATCATTAATCAATTGGATAAGGTCATCACCACAACTATGGATGGTTTTTGCATAGCGAACCTGTTTTTCTGTAAGGTTACCCTCGTGGTTTTCGAACAGTTGCTGTGCAAGGATTAACAGTGAGTTAAGCGGTGTACGTAACTCATGCGACATATTGGCAAGGAACTCTGACTTATACTTGGAAGTAAGTGTAAGCTGCGCCGCTTTTTCTTCCAGGGATTTACGGGCCTCTTCCACTTCCTTGTTCTTAGCTTCCACCTCTTCTTTCTGTTTAACAAGAAGGTGCGCTTTATCCTGGAGTTCTTCGTTGGTTCTTCTAAGTTCATCGGCAAGTGATTGCGATTGAGCGAGAAGTTCTTCAGTTCTTGAGTTGGTTTCGATTGTATTTAATACGATACCAATCGACTCGGTCAACTGCCCAAGGAAGTCTAAGTGCGTAGTGCTGAAGTTCTCGAAGGATGCGAGTTCGATAACGGCTTTCACTTCTTTTTCGAACAGCACCGGGAGTATGATTAAGTTGAGAGGAGCTGCATCCCCAAGCCCGGAAGTTATTTTTACATAATTGCCAGGTACATTGCTTAATAATATCCTTTCTTTTTCAACGGCACACTGACCTACAAGC
>JAEZDR010000007.1 GCA_023433265.1 Bacteroidota bacterium
GTTTATAAACGGGCAATTCGTAGCACCACAATCAGGTAAATACTTCGACACCATTAACCCGGCAAACGAACAAAAGCTGTCTAGCATAGCCCATGCGGGCGAAGCGGATGTAGAAAAAGCGGTGAAGGCAGCGCGAAATGCTTACAACAATGTATGGGGTAACATGCCGGCAAAAGAACGTGGCAAATACATTTATCGTATTGCCCGCATGGTGCAGGAAAGAGCAAGAGAACTTGCCATCATCGAGAGCCTGAATGGCGGCAAACCCATCAGGGAATCGAGAGACGTTGATATTCCATTAGTGGCTAATCATTTTTTCTACTATGCCGGATGGGCTGACAAACTTGAATACGCGTTTCCTAACCGGAAGCCGCAGCCCCTTGGGGTTGCGGGGCAGATTATTCCGTGGAACTTTCCATTGTTAATGGCAGCCTGGAAAATAGCTCCGGCGCTTGCCACGGGTAATACTGTAGTATTGAAACCTGCTGAAACTACTCCCCTCACAGCATTGAAACTTGCAGAAATAATACAGGATGCAGGTTTACCTCCCGGTGTTGTAAACATCATTACCGGCTTTGGCGATACAGGTGCAGCGTTGGTAAAACACCCCGGTATTGATAAGATAGCATTTACAGGATCCACTGATGTAGGCAAACTTATACAGCGCGCAGTTGCAGGCAGCAATAAAAAAGTAACGCTTGAACTAGGGGGAAAGGCAGCCAATATCATCTTTGATGATGCACCAATAGACCAGGCAGTGGAAGGCGTAATTAATGGTATCTACTTCAACCAGGGGCATGTTTGCTGCGCAGGGTCACGATTATTTGTGCAGGAGAGCGTGTACGAAGAAGTGGTACGAAAACTTAAAGACAGGCTTGAGACTTTATATGTGGGCGATCCGTTGGATAAGAATACTGACATTGGGGCTATCAACTCACGCCAGCAACTGGAAAATATAGAGAAGTACCTGGAAATAGGCAGAAAGGAAGGCGCCGAAATATACCAGAGCAGTTGCCCCTTACCAGAAAAAGGTTTCTGGTGTAAGCCTACCATCTTTACAGATGTGGCGCAAAGCAGCCGAATAGCCCAGGAAGAAATCTTTGGGCCCGTTCTTACTGTACAAACATTCAGAACAGACGATGAGGTTATAGAGAAGGCCAACAACACACCGTACGGCCTAAGCGCAGGCGTATGGACGGATAAAGGTTCTAAGATATTTAACCTCACCACGAAGATGCGTGCAGGGGTGGTTTGGGCTAATACCTACAACAAGTTTGATCCTGTTGCGCCTTTTGGCGGGTACAAGGAAAGCGGTTACGGAAGGGAAGGCGGCTTGCATGGACTATACGCTTACGTGAAGCTATAGGCTTTGGTGCATAATATTGTGGGTAGCTTATTTACGTGATTGCTTCAAGGTTGGTTGGGAGTTGCTTCGGGTTTGCGTCGAGTTTGGACCGCTACAGCACCGCTACAACATCGCTACAGCATCGCTACAACATCGCTACAACACCATTACAGCATCGCCACAGCATCGCTACTCCTGCCTTTTTTAAGGGAATTTCCTTATCTCCGAAATACCGGGGCAGCCTGCTGAATGAATAAAACTGACTTTTGTCATAGCTTGTTTTTGGGATCCGCAGTAGCTTAGTGCAAAACCCCGGGTTATGAAAATGATTTTCCTCTCAGGCCTGGTTGTACTTTCTCTTTATTTAGGTAAACTAAGCCCGCTCCTCAGCCTCCTGACTAGTTCTTCAGTAGCCATTGCAAAATCTACTACTGCAGAAATGCAACAACCTGCTGAACTTAAGATAACCTATATCGCTAAAAACGTTTCCCGAAAGCAAACATGCGATGGACAGGTAAAACTTTCCGTATCCGGTGGAACCTTGCCGTACGCCATTAGATGGGCTAACGGAAGTACTGAAACTTCTCTCACAGGCCTTTGCGAAGGCACCTACATGGTAACGGTAACCGATGCATCAGGAAAGCAGTTGACTGAGCCTATTAAAATAGGCGCTCCGGACGTGTCTCCATTAATTATTAAAGGGGATTACTTTTTGCAGGGCAGCGATGCGGTAAAACAACTGGAGCTTTCTGTTACGATCTACTCGGGTGTGCCTCCTTATTCGTACGAATGGAGCGATGGCAGTTCCGGCTATTGCATCAGGAATGTGTCAGATGGCGTTTATAAAGTAAAAGTAAGGGATGCAGCGCGGCAAGTTGATACTTGCCGGTTTGTGATAGTAGGGAAAAAGGTAGAGGTGAGCTGCCAGTATAAAAATCTTTAAAGGGTATTGAAAAAATAAAGCGGCCTCCCAGAGGAGGCCGCTTTTATACTTTCCAAATCCTTACACTATTTCTTCTTTGCCGACTTTGTAGCAGCTTTTTTAGCTGCTGCTTTTTTGGGCGCCGCTTTTTTAGCTGCCGCTTTTGTTTTTTTAGCAAATGCGCCCGGCACCTGCTCCTCTATCCATTTCTTCACTTCTTCGAGGCTGATGCCACTTAGCTCTTCTGCGGTAAACTTACCGCCGTCTTCTTTTTTACCCAGTTTCAACATCTTTTTGTTGAACCGGATAAAAGGCCCCCAACGGCCATTCTCGATCGCTATCTTTTCCTCAGGCCATTGTTGAACAAAGCGATTAGCTTCTTTATCCAGCTTCTTGTCGATCAGTTGCTCAATATCGCTTTGTGAAAGATTATCGAAGTTGTAAGCTTTAGGAACATTAATAAACAAGTCGCCCCATTTAATGAAAGGACCAAACCTACCTTTACCTTTCGTTACTCCCTGATCTTTATAGAAAGCAATTGGAGCGTCAGCCAGTTCCTTTTGCCTGATTAACTCAATTGCCCTATCCATATCCACAGCCATCGCGTCTTCGCCGCGCGGGATAGAAATAAACTGCTCGCCATACTTAACGTAAGGACCGAATCTTCCCACACCTACGCTCACCTCCTGCTGCTCGTACTCGCCCAATATTTTAGGCAGTTGAAACAGCTCCATAGCTTCTTCGAAAGAGATTGTTTCAATACTCTGTGCAGCTTTTAGCCGGGCAAACCTTGGCTTTTCCTCTTCATTGGCTTCGCCTATCTGCACCATAGGGCCAAAGCGCCCTATGCGAGCTACCACCTTCTTACCCGTTTCTGGGTCTACCCCAAGTTCCCGTTCGCCCCTAATGCGCTCGGCATTCTCTATTGTGTTTTCTACATCTTTTTTGAATGGCAGGTAAAACAGGTCAACCATCTTGGACCAGTCTTTTCTGCCCCTTGCTATTTCGTCAAACTCTTCTTCAATTTTGGCGGTAAAGCCATAGTCCATCACATCATTAAAGTACTGGCTAAGAAAGTCGGTAACTACCAGCCCAAGGTCTGTTGGAAACAGCTTCGATTTTTCTGCACCATAATTCTCTTTCTCCACTTTGCGGCTCACTTTGTCGCCGGATAGTAAGAGTAGCACAATCTCGCGCTGGAGCCCTTCTTTATCCCGCTTTTCCACGTAACCTCTCTTTAGGATAGTGCTGATGGTAGGTGCATAAGTAGAAGGCCGGCCAATACCGAGTTCCTCTAGCTTTTTTACAAGTGAAGCCTCTGTATAGCGTGGAGCAGGCCGCGTAAAGCGCTCCACCGCTCTCATTTCCTTAAACGCCAATTGCTGACCCACAGTGATTGGCGGCAACATACCTTCCGTATTTTCTTCGTCTGCCCCATCGTCATCGTCCCTGTCTTCCATATAAATCTTAAGAAAGCCATCGAACTTCAATACCTCGCCCTGTGCCGTTAGCTCCTCATTATTAGTAGATACCTTAATCTTAGCAATGGTACGCTCCAGTTCTGCATCAGCCATTTGGCTGGCCATGGTTCGTTTCCAGATAAGCTCATATAATCTCCGGGTATCGGGATCAGAAACGGTGAGATTGTCCATATAGGTGGGCCTTATGGCTTCGTGTGCTTCCTGCGCACTCTCGTTCTTATTCCTGAACTTCCGTACCTGTGAATATTCGCCTCCAAACTGGCGTGTCACCTGGTCCTTTATTGCATGAACAGCGGTATCGCTCAGGTTAACACTATCGGTACGCATGTAGGTTATATTACCACTCTCGTAAAGCTTTTGTGCCAGCAGCATGGTTCGGCTTACACCATAACCAAGCTTACGGCTTGCCTCCTGTTGGAGGGTAGAAGTGGTGAAAGGAGGTGCCGGCGACTTCTTAGCAGGCTTCACCTGCACATCTGTAACCTTGTAGGCTGCACCCTTACAACTGTTTAAAAATGATTCAGCATCTTCAGCCGATGATTTGCGTGCGCCTTCTGCTTTGAAACTAACCGGCTTATTGTTGATATCATCCGCTGTAAAAGTTGCTTCTATTTTGAAACTGCTGCTGGAATTGAATGCATTAATCTCTCTTTCGCGCTCAGCAATCAGGCGCACTGCCACACTCTGTACCCTTCCCGCGCTCAGGTTGTTTTTCATGCTCATCTTGCGCCATAAAACCGGGCTCAATTCAAAACCAACAATGCGGTCAAGTATCCGGCGGGCCTGCTGAGCATTTACAAGATTCATATCCACTGTACGAGGTTGCTGAACCGCTCTTTGGATAGCAGGCTTCGTAATTTCATGAAAAACAATGCGTTTAGTGGTTTCAGGGTTCAAACCCAATACCTCGCATAGATGCCAGCTAATGGCCTCCCCTTCACGGTCCTCATCCGTTGCCAGCCAAACCTCTTCGCTCTTCTTTGCCAGTTGCTTCAGCTCTTTTACTACGCGCTCTTTGTCGTCCGGAACTTTATAGCGGGGCTTATAGTGATTGTTTACGTCAATACCCATATCCCCTTTTTCCAGGTCGCGGATGTGGCCATAACAACTTTTTACCTCAAAGTCTTTCCCAAGGATTTTCTCAATGGTTTTAGCTTTTGCAGGCGACTCAACTATCAAAAGGTTCTTTGCCATGGTAACAGTAACTAAAGTCAAAATGGTTAATGGCCATTTAATGACCCGGTAAAAGGACATCAAACAGCGCTTAAAAAATGCCTCCGCCGGTTTCCTGAACACTCCCGGCAGGTGCAATATTAGGTTAAAGGCTTAAAACACAAAAAAGGCCAGACTGCGGAAACTACATTAACCTCTCAAAATCAAGCTTCCAGGTATTAAAACTTCTTACACATACAAACCGTAAGGTGAATATGTATTAGCATCAAAATGGTCCAAAATGCCCGGAAAGCGTTCGACAGACTTGAAGTATCTATCCTCCTAACGCTTATTTTTACAAATCACCAGGACACTATGATTAAAAAATTACTTGCCACTACCACACTTGTTTTTGCCTTCGTACTAATCACATTTGCCCAAAACAGCACAGCCGGTACAGATTTCTGGGTTGGTTACGGGCACCACCAGTTTATGGAACAAGGGGGCAATACGCAACAAATGGTATTATACATAGCCGCCGGTGCCCAGGCTACAGATGTTACCGTTACGATACATAACAGCGGTATTATGCCATCAACTGACTGGAAAAGAACCTATCACATTCTTGCAAACAATACGATCTCCACCGGTACCACAGCGCCTCTATCTGCCTACCCAACCATTACAGGCGCTCCCGGAACCGATAGTTGGACGATGCCTAAAACCGGGCCTTACGACTGCCGGCTATTTAGTGTACCTCCAACAGGCACGGGCAGCACAGGAGTATTTCAAAAGAAAGCAATCCATATTGAGAGTACCCAACCCGTAGTGGCTTACGTCCACATTTATGGATCTGCATCATCCGGGGCGTCGCTGCTCATTCCTTCTTCAAACTGGGGATACAACTACCGGGCGGTTAATAGCGATCAATCTTATGCTTCCAATTGCTTTTCGTGGATGTACGTAGTTGCTAAGGAAGACAGCACAACTTTCAAAATAACCACGCCAGTTCCTACCCTGGCAATGAATCAAACGGGCTTACAGGCCAATGTATCTAAACTTATCACACTCAATAAAGGGGAGATATACCAGGTACTGGGAGCAAATATGAGTGCTGACACGAGCGGTAATGGCGGTTCATCCAGCCAGGGCTATCAGCTTACAGGCACCTTGGTAGAAGTAGTACCGAACGAACATAATAAAATGCACCAGGTGGCGGTATTTTGCGGTAGCAGCAGAACCTCAGCACCCATGTCATGTGGGTCAGGTGGCGGCGACAACGATATTCAACAGCTCATACCGATAGAAGAATGGGGCACCGAATACCTGACAGCCCCCACGTCCAGCTCCGTTACGGCGTCAACAACTGGCAGCAACTTTTATAAGGTAATGGTTTCTGACCCTGCCACCGTTGTCATGCGCAATGGAGCGGTGTTAGCTCCGTCCACCTTTAATAACGGGTATTATAGTTTCCAAAGCAGTACAGCGGACTACATTACAGCCAATCAACCTATCCTCGTCGCGCAGTTTCTTTCAGGAGGTTTGGCGTGCCTGGGAGGCGGTGTTGGAGACCCTGAAATGTTTTATCTCTCCCCTTTACAGAAGGCCGTTAAGAAAACATTGATATACAAAACAACGATGGAGAACATTGCTGTGAACTATGTTACTCTCCTACTTCCAACAGCAGCCCTTGGCAGCCTTAAAATAGACGGATCGCCCATACTAAACCATCAATACGCCCATCCTAATATGCCTGGCTACACGGTAGCTATAAAAAGATGGGGCCCTGCAAGCCAGTCCGCTTCGGTTATAGAATGTGATAGTGCTTTTGTAGGCATCACCTATGGCCTGGGGTCAGTGGAGTCGTACGGCTATAATATTGGATATAAAACCACGAACTATATTTCACGAACTATTTATCATTTTACCGGTACGGGCAACTGGAACGATGCGTCCTCATGGCTGAACGGAAAAGTGCCTCCGTTGGTGGTTAATGCAGGCGAAGAAGTAATTATCGAACCTTCCAGTGGCGAGTGTAACTTCAGTGGTAATATAACAGTAAAGCAAGGTGGAAAACTGGAAGTTAAGCCCGGCAAGAAACTAAATGTTACGGGACAGGTTATAATAGAAGACTAAAGCTCTAAAGCTTATATTAAAAAAGAGAGGTGGTGATACCTCTCTTTTTATAAATTACAAAACCGGCCGTTGCCCTTGTATCATCCATAATTTTCCGCATTGGGGCCTTGCCTGTCTCTAAGCCCTCTCCTTAGCCTCTTGGCACAGCTACTTACGAACACTATTTAGTGCTTTTATTCCCTTTGGGCGCTTTTCCTTGTACCGTTTTTGTTTCCTGGAACACCGGTTGCCTCAGCACCAACACGCTTCGACCTTCGATTGATATCTTCTCGCCGGCTTTATACGCCTTTTGTTTATCGACAAACCCGACCACAGTGTCAAACACAATTTCCCAATTAGGGCCGTACTTTTCGCCGGGTAGTGTATACTCCAGCTTTTCGTAATGCGCATTAAAGAGGATATAAAAATGGTCGTCCAGTATTACCTCTCCCCGTGGACCAAGGGTAGGAATTCCCTTACCGTTTAAAAACACGGCGAGCGACTTTGCAAAATCATTGTTCCAATGCTCCTCGTTCATTTCGCTTCCATCGGGTAGAAACCAGGCAATGTCCTCTACTCCCATACCCCTGATGGGTTGCCCCTGGAACCACCTTCTCCTGCAAAACACCGGATGCTCCTTTCGTAGTTGGATGAGCTTTTGCGTGAATTGCAGCATGTCATCGTCTACCTTATCCCAGTTGATCCAGCTTATTTCGTTATCCTGGCAGTAAGCATTGTTGTTACCTCCCTGCGTCCTGGACAATTCATCGCCAGCCACAATCATGGGAACGCCTTGCGAAAGAAAGAGCGTAGTAAGCAGGTTCTTTTTCTGCCGTTGCCTTAGCGCTATGATGTCTGCATTGTCCGTTGCACCTTCTGCTCCACAGTTCCACGAACGGTTATGGCTTTCACCATCATTATTATCTTCCCCGTTGGCTTCATTATGTTTTTCGTTGTACGAAACAAGATCGTGTAGTGTAAACCCATCGTGTGCGGTAATGAAGTTGATGCTTGCCGTTGGCCGGCGGTTATCGTCCTGGTACAGGTCGGGGCTTCCGGTTAACCTCAGGGCAAATTCCCCCAGCATACTATCGGCTCCGCGCCAGAAGTCACGCATACAATCCCTGTACTTACCATTCCATTCGGCCCATTCTTGTGGAAACTCTCCTACCTGGTAACCCCCTTCTCCTACATCCCAGGGTTCTGCTATCAGTTTTACTCTCGAAATCACAGGATCCTGGTGAATGATATCGAAAAAAGAACCCAGCCGGTCTACGGCATGCAGTTCCCTCGCCAGCGCTGACGCCAGGTCGAACCTAAAGCCATCCACATGCATTTCCTGTATCCAGTAGCGCAAACTATCCATTATTAACCTGAGAACGTTTGGCTGCATAGCATTCAAGGTATTGCCTGTGCCTGTATAGTCCATGTAGTAGCGCTTATCGTCAGTAAGGCGATAGTAACTTGCATTGTCTATTCCTCTGAACGACAGTGTAGGCCCCATTTGGTTACCCTCGCCCGTATGATTATACACTACGTCTAAGATCACCTCAATTCCTGCCTTATGCAGTGCTTTCACCATTTCCTTAAACTCGGTAACCTGCCCACCGGTCACCCCCGAGCCTGAATACCTTACGTCGGGCGCAAAAAAACCCAAGGTATTATATCCCCAATAATTTGATAGCCCTTTATCTAAAAGATAGCGGTCGTTCAGGAAGTGGTGAACCGGCATCAGCTCAATAGCATTGATGCCTAGTTGTTGCAGGTAGCTGATCGTTTCGGGGTGGCCAATCGCAGCGTAAGTACCTCTTATTTCCTTAGGTATCTTCTCGTTTAATTTCGTTAGCCCCTTTAAGTGCGCTTCGTAGATGATCGTCTTGTGGTACGGAATGTTAGGCGACCTGTCACCCTCCCAGTCGAAGGCTGTATCTACTACCACGCTTTTGGGTACAAACGGCGCGCTATCGTCCTGGTTAAAACTCAGGTCGCCGTCTTTATGGCCCAGTATGTAGCCAAAGAGACTGTCGTGCCAGTCGATAGTACCTGCTATGGCTTTAGCATAAGGGTCTATCAGGAGCTTGTTTGCATTAAACCTGTGGCCATTGTGTGGTTCGTAAGGCCCGTGGACCCGATAGCCGTAGAGCTGCCCCGGCTTCATATCCGGAATATAACAATGCCATATCTGGTGAGTCCTTTCTTTTATTTTAAGCCGGTGAACCTCTTTAGCACCCATTTCCTTATCAAAGAAACAAAGCTCCACGCCAGTTGCTTCTTCGGCAAACAAGGCAAAGTTTACTCCTCTTCCATCGTAAGTTGCACCAAGTGGGTAGGATCTACCGGGATAGGAAATAATATTCATAAGCCATGATAGATGACAATTTAAATGCCGAGGCTCACAGTTCTTACAAATTAATAATCAGCGTTTAAGTTTTACGCCTCCTCCCGGTTCACTCCTTCTACTGTAAAAGCAGGCATGCAAACACTCCAATATTCGCATTCCTCCTCAAACGGGTTACTATACCTAACCCGTGCGCCTTTCTTCACAAGGATGCTTTCGCCAGCTTTTACTGTAATTAGTTGTCCATCCACTTCCACGTTTTTCCTTCCCCGGCTCACGAGTGTCCACTCGTCAAAAGCAGGGTTTTGATGCGGTTCGCCCCATCCTGCAGGCACTATCATGTGGGCAATGCTAACATCCGGGTTACCCGTAGTGGCTCCAAAATGTTCCTCAATTGTTTTTCCATCGGTAGTGGGCACTACAAAGGGCTTTTGCTGGTGTACGTAGTTCATTACTGGTTATTTAACGCATTGAAATTACCGCTAATAACATGCTGGAAACATTCCAACCCCCTAATTTTGCCAACCGATGCAAATACAAGTCCTTAAATCCAAGATTCACCGTGCCGTTATTACAGAGGCTAACCTAAACTATGTTGGGAGCCTTACACTGGACGAAGACCTGATGGATGCAGCTAACTTTATTGAGTTTGAGAAGATACAGGTGGTGAATGTTAATAACGGCGAGCGGCTGGAAACCTATATCATTAAAGGGCGTCGTGGCAGTGGAACCGTTTGTTTAAATGGCCCGGCAGCCCGCAAAGGCGCCGTAGGCGATGTGGTCATCATCATTTCCTATGCCCTCATGAACTTTGAAGAAGCAAGAACCTTCCAGCCTGCTATGGTGTTTCCGAAGGAAGGGAATAGGATGTAAGAAAGTACATAGTACTTAATACAGAGACAGGAACGAAGAATATAAGACGTTACTCTAATGAGCAGGAAGTTTGTAGATACTAGCGTATTTGAGAGCAGGAAGCAGTCGAGGGACGAGAATATTGACTACAAGTACTGGCATAGTAAAACATTGGCCGAACGCTTACAAGCCGCTAATATTATGACAGCCGTAGTATATAACGAACCTGATTTCATGAACGGCCGTGTTGACAGAACCGTTTTTAGTGCAAGGAAACATAAGAGCTGATATTTCCACCCCCTCATTACTAAACCTGCTTTCATCCTGCTATTTATTATACCTTAGGCAACCATTTTCATCTTAACTGCATTACTACTATTGATGGAGCTGGCGGAAATCATATCCCGTTGTCAGAAGAACAACCGCAAGGGCCAACAGCAATTCTTTGAACACTTCTCACCGGCAATGAACATGCTCTGTCGGCGGTATGTGAGGCAACCAGGCATGGCTGAAGAGTTGATGCTAAGTGGTTTTTTTAAAAACATTCCAGGGCATAGCAACATTTACCTATCAAAGCGACGCCCAAACCCTCTCCTGGCTAAAGCGCATTATGGTAAACGAGTGCCTTCAATACCTTAGGAGCAATCATAGTTTTTTACAGCTTTCTGAAGACTGTGAAGTAACCACAGATGAGAAAGATGCATTGGCCAAACTTAGCGCCGACGAAATCTATCATCTTATACTGGAACTACCGGTAGGGTATCGCACCGTTTTCAACCTTTACGTGGTGGAGGGACTTACCCATAAGGAAATTGCTGGGCTACTTCGTATTTCAGAAGGCACTTCCAAAAGCCAGCTAAGCAAAAGCAGGGCTATGCTGCAACAAATGATTACTGAGCAACATGCTTATGAAGCAAGAAACATCCGATAGTACAATTAGAGCCAAGCTGGAAGCTTACGAAGCCTCAGCAGGGGATGTTTCTTCCACTGCCTGGAACAGGCTACAACAGAAGTTGCCATCCACCGGTCAACACCGCAAAAGGCTTCTTTGGTTTGCCCTGCCTGCCGTCGCAGCGCTCTTGTTATGGATGTTCAACATTCCTACCATTGATGCGCCTGTTGCGCCAGCCAGGTCCGTCGTCGGACAACTGCCCCTGCCCAAGAATGATTCTATTGTTATTTCTAAGACAGCCAAAGCCCCTGCAAGAACACCTCGTATCCTACATAAGAGGGTAGTTAAGATTATTGAGGTAACACAACCGGCACCACCATCCTTACCGCAAATCATTCTTCCGGAAAACGCCACACCCATTGTAACGGTTGACGATATTCCAACTCATCTCCCGTCGCCTAAGCCGCTTAGAAAAATACATATCAACAAACTCTACCAGGAAGAAAGAGAGTCAAGAACCATAACCGCCATCAACGAACCCCCTAACACGAAACCTAAAACTATCAGCAACGCGTGGGGTTTGATAAAAAGAGAAAATAACTCAAACTAAACGTATCATGAAGAAACTGCTAATGACGTTGCTCCTTGCAGCAAGTACTTGTATAGTGTACTCCCAGTTTTCTTATCAGACACTCGACCAACCGGTAAATGATAATTGGCCCAAATACAGGTACACGTTCAGGTTTCACAATAGTAATACTGTTACTATTTATGCAACCCACCCAAACCAATTACAGTACATGGATGTTGACTCTCTTTTTCAAAGCGTGCTCACCTTATTGCAACCACTAAAAGATTCACTTGCAAGCTACGATGCTATAGTAAAAGTGGTGGTTACGCCCTCTCAGAAACAAGTGGCCGTAAAAACCATCCCGTTACCCATGAAGGCTTTCAAATTGACCCAAAATGAAATGGTACAAACCAAGATTGATCAAGATACACTTCTCATTAAGCATTGGTTGTATGAACCTACTGGCCGGGACACTATTTACCGTTTTCGCCAAGCCGGATTTTATGTTGCTTTTACTTTAAACAACATTACCGATGTATTCAACCTACCCGACAAAACGCTTTCCCTTTGCAAAGAAGATTTATTTATGCACTATCCTCAGTTGAAGAAGTTTACAAAAAAAGACATGGAACCGAGGGAAGTCTGGTTTGGCGTTGCAGTAAACAAACCCTTGGTAATTTCAAGCCGGGGCGACCGCCAGCAGTTAATTCCATATATGCAATTTGGAATTCAGCACGTACGGGGAGGCACCGTTCCAACCGCGGGAGTCGGAATGCAGTACATGTCTTTCAAAAAAAACTATTCATGGGCAGTACGTCTCTACTGGGAACCCTTCTTCCAATTTCAGCGTGATAACGAAAATCGGCTCATTACAAACAGGAACGACTTTATAACACTGAGATATAGTGGTTGGGAAACAGAAAATCTGGAAAAAGCAAAACTGGGACAGTATTTCAGCTTTTCTCTTGGGTATCTTGCCGGCCGAAGAGGCAATTGGTTTGAAAAGAACACTTTTAAAGTCTCCTTTCCAGGGCTTCATTACAGTACACTCGTAGTAGAACCCGAATTCTTCTTCAACAAAGCTTTTAGAAACTTCAGCCCTTCGCTGAAGCTTACCTATTTCTTTGAATAACTTCCTACCTTCATCCCATGCCCGCCAAAACACTGAAACAAAATGCCGTTGCTGCTAAGCTAAAACTTCAGCTAAAGCAACAAAGAACAGATGATGATAGCGATATCTACCTGCGCCTGCATCGCGCTATCTCCTGGATAAAAGCTTCTGAGGAAAACGAAGCACAGGAAGATATCAGGTTTATCAGTTTGTGGATTGCTTTCAATGCATGCTATGCCGTTGACAACTTTAATGAACTGAGTGATAAAACCACCCTCAGCGAAAAGAATAATATCACAGCCTTTATCAATAAGCTTATCGCCTGCGACGAAACCAAAAGGCTCTACCACCTTATCTGGAATCGCTTTTCATCCGAAATAAGGGTACTCCTCAACAACGAATATTTATTTGAAGCATTCTGGGCACACCACCGTGGCAAGTTGGTAAACTACAGGGCTGAATTAGACAGGTCTGTCCGGGAAGCAAATCTTGCCCTTTCAAAAGAAGATGTGGCAACGGTGGTAGAAATCCTCCTTCGGCGGTTGTATGTATTGCGCAACCAAATCTTTCACGGAGGCGCTACCTACAAGGGAAAAGTAAACAGGCAGCAGGTGAAGACCGCAGGCAACTTTCTCTATCTCTTTGTTACCGCTGTAGTAGAACTCATGATGGCAAATAAGCACATGGACTGGGGCACTGCATATTACCCGGTTATCAATCAGCCGGCATCATAAACCACCTCTTGCTGCTCGCCTTGGGCAAGACTCGCCTAATACTCGCCCCCTGCTTGGGGCTTAACTGCTCAATAGCATACCTAACAATACTAAATCAAGCATAGCTCACCGATACTAAAAGCAGCGTAATCCAGGGGTAAAGGGGAGATATTCCGTACATATTCCGTAGGTATTCCATCTCAACTTTGCGTTTCTCCTCTCAAAATGGAATTAAAAAGCTTAATTTTAGGTAAAATCAGCTTCCATTTTTCCATGACTTTTATCAGTTTTCCGGTCTGCCGCTTTTCCGTTCCGGGCTACGAATAACACCTCCTGAATTTTCCCTCCCCTACCCTATCGCTAAGATGGGCTCTCCCTATGCTGATATGCCCTTTTAAAGATTTACTCTCTGTCTTTAACTGTGCTGTAAATAATCATTCTTTCTCCCGCTTATCTCCCTTAAATTCGCCACCATATTTTTACCTTAAACAACGTTTATCATGCAAGCATGGAAAGACTACCAGCAACAGCATAAAGACAGGTTCCTGAATGAGCTATTAGATCTACTAAAAATACCGAGCGTAAGCGCAAGAAGCGAGAATAAGAACGATATGATAGCCTGCGCCGAAATGGTAAAACAACGCCTTGAAGAGGCGGGTGCAGAAAACGTGGAGATCATGCCTACCGATGGCCATCCTGCAGTATATGGCGAAAAAATAATTGATCCTTCCAAGCCTACCGTGCTTGTGTATGGCCACTATGATGTTCAGCCTCCTGATCCGCTTGAGCTTTGGCATAGCGGCCCCTTTGAGCCGGTAATCAAAGACGGTAAAATATTCGCCCGTGGTGCCTGCGATGATAAAGGACAGTTCTACATGCACATTAAGGCGCTGGAAACAATGACCAAAACCAATAGCCTCCCCTGCAACGTAAAATTCCTGATAGAAGGCGAAGAAGAAATTGGAAGCAAACACCTCGGCGATTTCCTGCGCCAGCACAAAGACAAACTGAAAGCAGACGTTATCCTTATCAGCGATACTTCTATGATCAGCCTCGATACTCCAAGTATCGATGTGGGCGTGCGCGGCCTTACTTATATCGAGGTAGAAGTTACGGGTCCTAACCGCGACTTACATAGTGGTGTTTACGGTGGCGCTGTTGCCAATCCTGCAACTATCCTCTGCCAAATGATTGCCAGCCTGCACGATGAAAACAACCACATCACCATCCCTGGCTTCTACGACGATGTTGTAATATCTACCCCCGAAGAAAGAGCCGAAATGGCTAAAGCACCTTATGATGAAGAGGAGTTCAAGAAAGACCTCGGCGTAAACGAGCTATGGGGCGAAAAGGGCTATACATCAAATGAACGTACCGGCATCCGTCCTACGCTTGAAGTAAATGGTATATGGGGTGGTTATACAGGCGAAGGCGCTAAAACGGTACTACCTTCCAAAGCTTTTGCAAAAATCAGTTGCAGGCTGGTACCTAACCAAACAACGGATAAGATGACTGAGCTTGTGATTAATCACCTGCAAAAAATTGCACCTAAATACGTTACGGTAAAGGCCACTAACCACCACGGCGGCGACCCATACCTCACTCCTATCGACAGCACAGAGTACAAGGCTGCTGCTAAAGCTATGGAAACTGCGTTTGGCAAAGCGCCTATCCCGGTTAGAGGTGGTGGAAGTATTCCAATTACGGCGTTGTTCGAAAGCGTGCTTGGCCTAAAAACAGTGTTCCTCGGCTTTGGTCTCGATAGCGACAACCTGCACAGCCCCAATGAGAAATTTGATCTTGCCAACTTCTATAAAGGCATTGAAACCATTCCTTACTTCCATAAGTATTATACTGAGATGAAGTAGTAAAAAGCAAATACTTATTGCTAAACCGTTGTCTTGTGAAAGCAGCGGTTTTTTTATGGGTCCCGTCGGGGCTACTTACCAACTTATACTGCGGATGTGGCATTCTTTGCTACCCAGAAGGTTATTACCGGCCTAAAATGCCTGCTGTTTGACATTTATCATCATTATTATCGCGTGGAGCCCTTTAGCTTTGTTGTTTAATCAATAGCTATGATTACAAACATTGCAGACATACGCAAAGATTATATGCTCCGCACACTTGATGAGAGTGAAGTAGATAATAACCCTTTCAACCAGTTTACCAAATGGTGGGGAGAAGCAATTGACAGCAAGATAGAAGAAGTAAACGCGATGACCGTTTCTACCGTTACGCAGGAAAACAAGCCAGCAGCACGCATTTGCCTGCTTAAGGGGTATGATGAGAACGGGTTTGTATTTTATACAAACTACATGAGCGCAAAAGGCAGCGAGATTGCTAACAATAGCAATGTATGCCTGCTCTTGTTTTGGAAAGAGCTAGAGCGACAGGTTAGGATAGATGGTATTGCAACCAAAGTAGATACTGCCGAAAGCGATGAATATTTTTGCTCCCGCCCGGTAGGTAGCCGCATCGGGGCTTGGTGTAGTCCACAAAGCCAGGTAATAGAAGGCCGTCATATTCTTGAAGAAAACGTAAGAAAGTATACGGAGAAGTTTAAAGACACTGAGGATGTTCCCCGCCCTCCACACTGGGGCGGTTACCGCATTAAACCGGTTACCATAGAATTTTGGCAAGGCCGCAGCAGCCGGCTCCATGATCGCATTCTATACACTGCCGAAGGCAATAAGTGGAGAATACAACGAGTTGCTCCTTAGCTTCCTTTAGTAATTGTTAGATAGATAAAGAAGAGTTGAATCGTTACGGTTCAACTCTTTGCATTTATACCCGGCATGATTTAATGCGGGGATGCTGTACCCGCTCTTACACGGTATAACCTTTGCGGCTAGCCTTGCCTCAACACACACCATGGAACAAAGCAAAGACAACAAGTTTATACCGATGACTTCTGTAAACAGTGGTAGCGGTAAAGAAGTAGCTCCTGACGTTTATTACTACACAAACCAGATAGTCAACCTGGTATTTATTGGCAATGCCGGCACCGAAGGATGGGTATTGGTGGATGCAGGTATGCCTAAGAGCGGCAAAGAAATAGTAGAAGCCGCACAAAAAAGATTTGGCCTCATTCCTCCTGCTGCCATCGTTCTTACACACGGCCACTTCGACCATGTAGGAAGCCTTGTTCATCTCCTGGAAGTTTGGCCCGGAGTGCAGGTGTATGCTCACCTACTTGAACACCCGTTTTTGAATGGCAGCCAGGCCTACCCTGAACCAGACCCTACAGCAGAAGGTGGCATGCTTGGGAAAATAGCATCCTACTACCCTAACGAACCTATCAATGTTACTGAGGCACTGCAGGCACTACCCACAGATGGTTCACTTCCTTTTCTTCCGGATTGGAAGTGTGTTCATGTTCCCGGCCATTCGCCCGGGCAGGTCGCGCTGTTTAGAGAGAAAGACAGGATGCTCATTTCAGCAGATGCTTTCGTTACCGTACGACAGGATAGTATGTACAAAGTGCTCCTACAACAAAAAGAAGTGAATGGCCCGCCAAGGTATTTTACTACTAACTGGACGAAAGCCTACGAGTCAGTAAGGAAACTGCAAGCGCTAAGTCCCAATCATGTTATCCCGGGCCATGGGTCGGCCATGCATGGCGATGAACTTGTACACGGTTTGGAAAACCTGCTTACCAACTGGAATGATCTTGCCCTACCGTCGCACGGGAAATACGTTAAGCCAGGAGATAAGCGATAACCAACTATGTGATTATCTTTACTGCATGGCAGAACGGAAACAGGCGATGCAGCTTATTCATCATGTGGTAGTGGGTCTCACCCTGGCATTGAAAGGCTTTTCGAAACTGCAGGACAATCACATAGTGACAGGTTTACTCTTGGGATTGTTTGGCATTTTTATTCTCGGTTACTTTTTCTATGTTCTGTTTAAAGCAAAAGAAAACAAGTATCTACATCTTGTGATACATGCGCTTGAAGCTATTGCATGTGCTTTACTCGGCTATATGTATTACCAGGAAGGAACCAATTTCCTGCATCTTGTATTCTTTGCTGCTGCTATTGGCTTTGCCGTAAGCGTTGTAATAGGTTTGAAAAACTCAAACAATCACTAGTCACCTATTCAAACAGTTATTGCCAGAACGCACATCATAAGCATGCATACGTTTGTGAATAACAAATGTTTCACGGGCGTTCACTTTGTGAAAGCCTAACCCGGCATTTGATAAACAAAAGCGTCTTTGCATATTTAAAACTTGTTTGATTATCAATAAGCTCGCATAGTATTTGTGATCCTTTTCGTCGCTCTTATCACCTTCTAAATATTCGCTTATGTCAAACAAACCAAAAGGATCAGCATCCGCGGACCAGCACCTTACTACTAATCAGGGAGTAAAAGTTGTTACCAACGACGATACCCTGAAAGCCGGACAGCGGGGCCCCACATTGATTGAAGATTTTCATTTCAGAGAAAAAATGATGCACTTTGATCATGAACGAATTCCCGAACGGGTGGTGCATGCAAGAGGGTCGGCAGCCCATGGCGTTTTTAAAGTTTATGACGACTCCATGAAACAATTTACCAAAGCGAAGTTTCTTATAGATCCTTCCCTGGAAACTGAAGTGTTTGTTCGCTTCTCTACAGTCGTAGGATTTCGAGGGTCTGCAGACACGGTAAGAGATGCGCGCGGGTTTGCGACTAAATTCTATACTGTAGATGGAAACTACGATTTGGTTGGCAATAATATGCCCGTCTTTTTTATACAGGACGCCATTAAGTTCCCGGATCTTGTACATTCAATTAAGCCAGAGCCTCACAACGAAATGCCACAGGCAAGCGCAGCCCATGATACTTTTTGGGACTTTATATCATTGATGCCCGAAAGTATGCATATGATCATGTGGGTACTAAGCGACCGTGCTCTTCCAAGAAGTTATGCAATGATGGAAGGTTTTGGTGTACACACTTTCAGGTTGATAAATGAAGAAGGGACATCACACTTCGTAAAGTTCCATTGGAAGCCGGTAAATGGAGTGCATTCCATTACCTGGGACGAAACGCAAAAGCTAGCAGGTAAAGACCCTGACTTTAACCGTCGCGATCTATGGGAGTCAATTGAAAGTGGCAACTACCCTGAATTTGAACTTGGCGTGCAGATAATAAAAGAAGAAGATGAATTCAAGTTCGACTTTGATATCCTGGACGCAACTAAATTGATTCCGGAAGAACTTGTACCTGTAAAAAGGATCGGGAAGATGGTACTCAACCGTAATCCTGATAACTTTTTTGCAGAAACAGAACAAGCCGCTTTTCACCCCGGTCATGTAGTACCCGGAATAGATTTCTCTAATGATCCTCTTCTGCAAGGAAGGCTGTTTTCTTACCTCGATACGCAATTGATCAGGCTAGGTGGCCCAAACTTTTCTGAAATACCCGTTAACCGACCTGCTGCAACCGTAACGAACAACCAGCGAGATGGCTTTATGCGCCAAACCGTAAATAAAGGCAGGGTAAGCTATTCACCAAATTCCCTCGCCGGCGGATGCCCCTTTGCAGCTTCTGCAGGTGCCGGGGCCTTTGCTCACTATACACAAGGCATTGAAGGCAGAAAGACCCAGGAGCGAAGTGAAAGCTTTAAAGATCATTATACGCAACCCAGGTTGTTTTACAAAAGCCTTTCAACCGTAGAACAGCAACATTTGAGAGATGCTTTCAAATTTGAACTGGGTAAGCTTGAAACGATGCACATTCGGGAAGCCATGATCGTTCACATTGCAAAAATTGACATGGAGATGGCTAAAGAAGTAGCAGAAGCTATTGGAGTGGAGATGCCTGCAAATGTTGAACAACCATCCACACCTGAAAGTCTCCGGGGCAAAGAAAAAGTATTGAAGGCCCCATCCCTGAGCCAGGTAGGCAATCCTTCTTCTAACCTAAAAGGTCGAAAAGTTGCCGTACTTATTGAAGATGGGTTTGACGGAGACGTAGTAGACACCTTTAGAAAAAAGTTAGAGCAAGAAGGCGCTATGATGGAAACCATATCTAAAAATCACGGCGTACGTAAAGCATCAAAAGGTTCAGACATTAAAACCGATAAAACTCATCTTACAAGCGGTTCCATCATGTATGATGCAGTAGTTATCCCCGGCGGAAATGCTTCCGTTGAAAAGATGCGACTAATGGGGGACGTTCATCATTTTGTAAAAGAAGCTTTCAAGCATTGCAAGCCCATTGCAGCTTTAGGTGAAGGTGTTGACTTATTGAACATCTGCAGACTTCCGGGTTTGAAGCCGAGTAACGAAATGACTGAACAGATGGGAATTATAAGTGCTACTAACGTTGAGGCCACATCTCAACTAGCAGAAGCTTTTGTATCTGCCATGAAGAAACATCGCTTTTGGGAACGCGAAAATTTAAAAGATCTGATAGACGCATAAATCAACAAAAGAGGCTGCCCAAAAGGCAGCCTCTTTGATATTTAGATTCAATCTGCTAAGACGGAGCATTAATAAGCGTTCTTCTCGCCTTTAATCACATTAAACACAGTGAGGAATATTATCTTAAGATCCTGGGCAAAGCTCCAGTTTTCCATGTACCAAATATCGTGTTCAATCCTTCCTTTGATGTCCTTCAGGTCTTTTGTTTCTCCACGGAAACCATTTACCTGCGCCCAACCTGTAATGCCGGGTTTAAGGAAGTGGCGTATCATGTACTTATCAATTATTTTCTTGTAATCATCGTTCATCTTCAAAGGGTGTGGCCTTGGTCCTACAACGCTCATCTGGCCCATCAATACATTGAAGAATTGAGGCAGCTCATCAAGGCTTGTCTTTCTAAGTATGCGGCCCACCTTCGTTATCCTGGGATCGTCCTTGGTAGCTTGCTTAAACTGGCTATCCGACTCGGTTGTCTTCATGGACCTGAACTTAAACACACGAATCTTATTCAGATTCCTTCCAAGGCGGTTCTGAGTAAAAAACACCGGGCCTTTAGAATCAAGCTTGATGATTAACGCAATCAAAGGAATTAACCAGCTTAGAATAAAGACTATGACAAACAAGCTGAACACCACATCAAACAAACGCTTCTTAATACGGTTGGCAATATCATCAAGCGGCTCTCTTCTCAACGCAAGCACCGGGATGTTCTGTACAAAGTCGAGGTGGACGCTCCTGTTAGAGTAGGCCTGGAAGTCAGTTGCAAACTTAAAACGAATGCAGTTGTTCTCTGCTTCCTCAGCTATCTCGTTCAGGAAAGGATAATCTTTTGCCGGAAGCGTTGAGTATATCTCAGAAATATTATTGTCAATTGCATACTGGAGACAGTCGCGCACATTCCCTATAATCGGGTAATTAGACAATTCCTTTACATTCTCATAGTTTTCGAAGTAACCTTCTATGGCGATGTTCCTGCTCGAACTCACATACTTATCAGCAAGATCCTTTGCTACATCATTGTAACCAATGATGACAATCTTGCGCACAAATGTTTCGTGCAGGCGAATCACCTTTGTGGTTGCGGAAAACAATAGCCTGCTTACCAACAGGGCTGCAGCAAAACCGCTCACAATCACGGTAATGAACGGTTTTGAAAAGCTGTAAGGATAAAAATAAAGGAAAGCAAACACTGCAAGTAAGTATGCGAGTGAAGCCTTAATAGTATTACGGGTAAGCACATGATGCCTATATGAATCAGTATTGATGTAAAGTGAAGTTGCAACAGAAGTTATCAACCAGGCAACATTACAAAACACATAAAGCACCAGGTACTCGCTTGTTGCTATTTGCGAAAGGCTTGCAACAGTGAACAATCCTAATACAAAAACCATATTTACCGCTAACAAATCCACAACGGTAAACAGGAACTGGAAAAAGCTACTATATCTCGTGTTCATAGGACAGATATTTAAGGGCATATAACAATAATCAACTGAAATAAATTATATAGTTGTTAGACTATTTTTGTACCAATCTTAACTGTCGCGTAGCTTTTGCAGCAAACAGTTTTTGGATTTATAAGTATCTCGTTCATTCTAAGCATATTCTATTCAGGCATCGGGGAAATTCTTTCAAATAAAGTCCCGCGGGGGTATTCTCAAGGTTGGTAAAGGTTATGCGAACGAGCGATAGTGGAAAAAAAACAGCAGCTTTCCCAAAGCAATATCCAGCCAGGCATTACTCAGTTAACTACCCCGGAACGAGTCACTAAAGGGCAAGTAAGCGATGCCTAAGCGACATCTCAAGAATGCATAAAGGGTGTGGTAGAGATATGTAAGAGACACATCAGGTGCTTATTAGTGTCATATAACTGTCAACCCATTGCAACCCCATTGCAAACCCATCGGAAACCCATCGTAATCCTAAGTGAAATGCATCGAAAAACTATGAGCTAGCCATTCATATCGGGTGGAAGGCCTGTACGGATCAAGCGCCCTATCGAATTTCCCCAAGATCCTGTTAAGCTGCTAAAGCTCCCGGAGCTGCCGGAGCATCCACCTT
>JAEZDR010000030.1 GCA_023433265.1 Bacteroidota bacterium
GGCAGCTCTTCGCGGAACTCGTCTTTTACTGACTGCTGGTACGATTCAGTTTCGTTCAATTCGCCAAAACTTTGCCAGTACTTTTTTTGCTCCATTATTACGTTTATGTCAATTTAGAAACTTAGTATCTCTGTCGTCGTTAGCCTTGTAGCGGTTGCTTAACCAGCCTGTGGTTTAGTAGTGACATTTCTGGCATTCTGTACCGCCAATGTGTTCTACTGTAACGCCCTTAGTGCTGTCAAGCTCACCATTCTTCAACTGCTGATGGTATTTCTCGTAGATGCTGTAAAAACCATTTTGCTTAAACTCAACCTTTGTTTCGCGATGGCAGTTAACGCACCATCCCATGCTCAGGTCAGTAAACTGCTTCACCTCATCCATTTTCTGAATTTCACCATGGCAGGTCTGGCAGGCTACTTTACCCGCTTGTACGTGCTGGCTGTGGTTGAAGTAAACGTGGTCAGGAAGGTTATGGATCTTAATCCATTCGATTGGTTTAGATTGGCTTGCATCCCAGTTCTGGGCATTCTTGCCTTCCTGGAAATTAGCAAACTCGTACAGCTTCTTGATTTCCGCAGTACCATCCACTTCTTCTCCATCTTCATTATAGATTGGATCGCCGGTGTACTCGTTAATGGCCATATGGCAGTTCATACAAGTGCTGATGGAAGGAATGTTTGCATGCTTTCCTTCGCTTGCCCCTGTGTGGCAATACAAACAGCTTATTTGGTTTACACCCGCGTGTACTTTGTGAGAGAAGTAGATAGGTTGCACGGGTTGATAATCTTTATTGCGGCCAAGGTTGATAGCCCCTTTCGTAGTAAGGTAACCGCCAATTAAAAACAGGATCACTGTTACAAAGGCTATATAGGCTTTGTTTCTCCAAAAAGGAACGGGCTCAGTAGCCGGAATTCCTTCCCTGTCGTCTGCAAGCTTCTTCAGGTTTGAGTTTACCTGCAGCAATACAAAAGCTACAATTGCCAACACAAGAGTAAGAATCCCAAACAGTAAGCTGTTATCCTGCTCATCAGCAGCGGCGGCACCGGCGGCGCCACCTGCACCCGCGGCAGGAGCAGCAGCAGCAGAAGCGGCCGACTTATTAATATAATCTACAATCGCATCAATCTCAGCGTTCGAAAGGTTGGGGAACGGAGTCATAACCACCCCGCCAAACTTTGCCTTAAGTTCCTGTGTATAAGGATCTTTAGCCATGAAGGCTGAAGTATTCTTTATCCAGGCATACACGTTCTCCCGGTCGCCCCATGGACCGCGGCTTTCAAACCCTCCCAGGGCAGGGCCTGTGAGATCTTTCGTAATAGAGTGGCATGAGGCACAATTGGCTTTGTATAAGGACGCCCCATCCTGCGAAAAAACACGGCTTGAAGCAAAAAACGCCAGAAATAGAAAGGAGCACCTGATAAAAAGCTGGGTCATTCTTGTGTAAGAAATCATATTCACAATCTGTGTTCTACGTGTGTGGAAATCCTGAAACGCGGGCAAAAATATGACAGCGTATTGACAAAAGCGCAAGACCTTAAAAAATTTTTTAAGGCAGGCTTAACAGGTTCCAAATTGTGCACAAACATAGTACTCACTGTGTTACAAAACCAATATTCCTAAATGGAAAAAGAACAATTGCCGGTTGATGGCAAGCTTACTTGGGACGCTAACATTTGAATTCCAATGACTTAACGTTGATTAATAATAAGGTTACATATCGTTTTTGGCATGCATCCTCCCATCGGTTCATTCCAAATATTTGCCTAATGGTTAATGAAACAACATTGTAACTGATGGCCGTCATTAGCTTTTTGGTAAAGCTGGATTTAATACCGGGAGCCGTGAGCACTCGGCTCAGGGTGCTTGTTGGATGGATTTAGAAAGCCTGGGGACTATATAAAAAAATAGAGGGGCTCCGGTGAACCAGTGCCCCTTTTTCAACCCTAAACCCTTAAAAAACATGAATATAAAAGAAAACTCCGTGCCAACTTTTTTCCAAGTCCTTTGTTTTCTTTATATAAAATATTTCTTTTATCGTTTTTTGTTGAATATCAACCGTGATTGAGTATTTCTTCTTGGATCAAACCGTTCGATGTCGCTTCATCCGTATGCTGTTTGAGAAATAAAAACCACGTTTTAAACAACAATTGTTCAAAATCTTTCCAGTCCTGAAAAGAAAAACCCGCCCTCAATCCCGGCGTTTTCATCGCTGTCGCTGCCATGCACCGCATTTTCGCCAACCGATGCCGCAAATTTCTTCCTGATTGTGCCTTCCTCGGCTTGCGCAGGATTAGTTGCCCCAATCAGCTTTCTAAACTCAGCCACCGCGTTGTCTTTTTCCAATATTGCTGCAACGATAGGCCCGCTACTCATAAAATCAACCAGCTCACCGTAAAATGGGCGCTCCTTATGGATCGCGTAAAACTCACCAGCCTGCTCTTTGCTCAGCTTTGTCCATTTCATAGCCTTTACCTCGAAACCGGCCTTAATTATCTGGTCTAGTATAGCGCCGGTATGCCCCTTAGAAGTTGCATCGGGCTTAATCATTGTAAACGTTCTGTTGCTCATATGTTTGTTTTTGCCGCGCAAAAGTAAGCGAATGCACCACTTGCCCATAGCTTTAACGATCTCTTATTCTATATCATCCGTAAGCCGTTTGAAAGCCACTTCGCTTAACCATGATTGCCTTCCTACCCGTGCATTACCCGCCCTTAAACTGCTGCAAAGCTTATCAATACTGCATCTCGCAACACTATTAGCAGGATAATATAAGCACCCTTAACCAGTGATTTTCCGGGGATATTCCGTACATATTCCATTGGTATTCCATCCCCACATTGCATTTCCCCTCTCAAAAAGTCTTTAAAGGCCTTATAATCCGGTGAAAACTACTCGCATTTTTCCATGACTTTTATCATATTTTCTTTTGCCCCCTGTTTACTTCTCCGCCCTCCTCCGGCTGATCATGCAAATTCCTGACGGCCCCTCTCCTACCCTTTGGCTGCAGTGGGATAGCTTCACTGCCTGCCTGCAGGGATTTGGCATCGTGCAAGGGAGCCTTACCGCCGCCCCTTCCGGAACCAACCTTTATTTGCCCGAATGGCCTTTAAATTTGAATTTTGCCGCCTTTATGCAACCTATTCACGAGTTCTATCCCCAGCTTGCAAATACGGCTAAAGTTGTAATCACAGCCCACCAAAAGCCTGATGGGGATGCCATGGGCGCTGCCTTAGGTATGTACCACTTCCTTACACAACTTGGGCACGACGCAACGGTTATTTCTCCCACAAACTGGGCGGCCTTTCTTAATTGGATGCCTGGCTGCAATAAGGTTATCAATTTCGAAGGGCACAGGGACAAAAGCGCTGACCTTATCAGGAATGCTGATGTTATCTTTTGCCTCGACTTCAACGTGCTGCATCGCACCAAGCATATGGAGCCGCTCCTGAGCCAGGCGCAGGCTACTAAAGTACTGATAGACCATCACCAGCAACCGCAGGAGTCGGCTTTCAACTTCGGGGTTAGCAACACGTATAAAAGTTCCACTTGCGAAATGGTTTACGACTTCATTGTAGAGTCTGGCCACTCAAACAAGATTAACCTGGATGTAGCAGCCTGTCTTTATACAGGCCTCATGACAGATACGGGCTCCTTCCGTTTCCCCTCTACATCCGCATCGGTACACCACGTAGTTGCGCATTTCAAGGAGCTGGGTCTTGACCATTCTCGAATTCACCAATTGATCTATGATAACTTTCTCGAAAACCGCCTGCGCTTTATTGGCCATGCAATACTAAACAGGTTGGAAGTATTATATGAATACAATACCTGCCTGATGGCTATTCCCGCCGAAGACTTACAAAAGTTTGATATAAAAACCGGCGACACAGAAGGTCTTGTAAACTACCTTTTATCTATACAGGGCATCCGGTTCGGAGCCTTATGTATTGACCGTGAAGAAGAGAGGCGCTGGAGCTTTAGAAGTGTAGACGACTTTGATGTAAACCTCTTTGCCCGCAAGCATTTTGAAGGAGGCGGCCATAAAAACGCTGCCGGCGGCAGAAGCCTTGAAAAGCTTGCCAATACCGTAAACAAATTCAAACAAGTATTAAAACAATACCAACAACAATTAAGCTAAGATGAAACGACTACTCACAGCAATAACCCTGCTTTCCCTTCTCTCTGTTTCTTGTAATGTCAACTATAAAAAAACCCCTTCCGGTTTATTGTATAGAATCATATCTACCGATAAAAAAGGTGCCGCCATTAAGCCCGAGAACTTTGTAAAAATGTACGCAGAGTACGAATTGGAAAGAGAAGGCGCAAAAGATACCGTCATCATCTCAAACTTTGGTAAGATGCCTACTTATACAGGCATTGATACCAGCGCCCGCGGGCAGTTTTCTTTTATGGAGCTGCTTCCGAAAGCAAGGGTGGGCGATAGTATCGTTTTCATCATAAGTGTAGATACATTAAAAAACAGGGGCTTGATTCCCGACTACAATGAGCTCTTTACCAAAGGCAGCAAGATAATAGGCAAGGTGAAAATTTTGGAGGTGTTCGCATCTGAAGAAGCCATGATCAAAAACCTGGAACAGGAAAAGCAAAGGCTTGCAGCGGGCGAAATCAAGGCAATGGATGAGTTCATGGCAAAGAATAAAGTCAACGCAACTAAAACGCCTAAAGGTGTGTATGTTGAAATAATCAGGCAAGGCACAGGCCCTAACGCTGATAGTGGCAAACTCGTTTCAGTGAAGTACACGGGCAAGCTAATGGCTGATCCTAAAAAAGTATTCGACTCAAACATCGATAGCTCTTTTGGACATACTGAACCTTTTGAACTCGTTCTTGGAAGAGGCAGTGTTATTCCAGGTTGGGAAGATGGCCTTCGCTACTTCGCAAAAGGAGGCAAAGGTCGCTTATACATCCCATCTGCTATGGCCTATGGCCCGCAGGGAAGCGGTCCTATTCCTCCGTTTTCTAATCTTATCTTTGATATCGAAGTCCTGGATGTAAAGGATGCCCCGGTAGTACAGGGACCTCAAATGCAATGGCAGGTAGATCCACCGGCACAGCAGCAGGCTGATACTTCCAGGAAATAACTTAAAACTCGTTTTATGTCAACAGCAACGTTTACCAGGTACGATGTCAACAAATACAAGACACCCACGGGTTCTTCACTTAATTGCAAAGGATGGATACAGGAAGCGGCTCTAAGGATGTTATTGAATAACCTGAATCCTGAAGTGGCCGAACGACCTGATGACCTGATTGTGTATGGCGGCAGGGGCAAGGCTGCCCGCAACTTCGAAAGCCTCGACCTGATTATTAAGGCGCTGAAGGATATTGAAAACGATGAAACCTTATTAGTACAAAGCGGCAAACCCGTAGGCATACTTAAAACACACAGCGATGCTCCACGTGTGCTGATCTCAAACAGCCAGTTGGTACCTAACTGGGCAAACTGGAAGCACTTTGATGAACTGGAGAAGAAAGGCCTGATGATGTATGGACAGATGACTGCGGGTAGCTGGATCTACATAGGCAGCCAGGGCATTGTGCAGGGCACCTTCGAAACATTTGCAGCCCTCGCAAACAAACACTTCAATGGTTCGCTAAAAGGTAAACTAAACGTAACCGCAGGCCTTGGCGGAATGGGCGGGGCTCAGCCTTTATCTATTACCATGAACGAAGGCGTTTGCCTTGTGGCCGAAGTAGAAGAGTGGCGCATCGACAAACGCATCGAAACACGCTACCTCGATCTTAAGTTTACGGATATAGACGCAGCTATCGACCGCGCACTAAAGGCAAAGGACGATGGTGAAGCAGTGAGTATCGGGGTATTGTGCAATGCAGTGCACCTACTGCAGCGTTTGATAGAAAGAAAGATACAGGTGGATACGCTTACAGACCAAACCTCGGCGCACGATCCACTAATCGGCTACGTTCCGCACACCCTCACAAACGAGCAAGCGAATGTACTCCGTGAAAATAACCCGCAGGAGTATATCGACAGGAGCTATGATAGCATGAAGCTGCACGTAGAGCTGATGCTGGAACTACAGAAACAAGGTGCTATCACTTTCGACTATGGTAATAACATTCGCGCAAGAGCACAGGAGCGCGGTCTTAAAAACGCTTTTGATTTCCCAGGCTTCGTTCCTGCTTATATACGCCCGCTCTTCTGCGAAGGAAAGGGCCCCTTCAGGTGGGCAGCTTTAAGCGGTGATCCTGCTGATATAGCCGCTACCGATGAGTTGATTGCAAACATGTTTCCTCAAAACCAAAGCTTGCAACGCTGGCTTAAGCTGGCAAAGGACAAGATTGCCTTCCAGGGCCTGCCTGCACGTATATGCTGGCTTGGGCAGGGCGAACGGGAACAGGCAGGTCTTGCTTTCAACGAGCTGGTGAGGACAGGTAAAGTGAAAGCACCCATCGTAATAGGCCGCGACCACCTGGATACAGGCTCGGTAGCATCTCCCAACCGCGAAACAGAAGCTATGTTAGATGGTTCTGATGCAGTGGCTGACTGGCCTTTATTAAACGCACTCGTAAACACAGCAGGTGGCGCCAGTTGGGTTAGCCTGCACCATGGCGGGGGTGTAGGCATGGGCTATAGCATTCATGCCGGTATGGTAATCGTAGCTGATGGAACACATGAGGCAGAAGATAGACTCAAACGGGTACTTCGCAACGATCCCGGCATGGGCGTTATCAGGCATGCTGATGCAGGTTACGACATAGCAAAAGACACCGCACGAAAACATAACCTCGATATTAAACAAAGGTTGGCTTAATTTGAAGCCCGCATGATAGTAAAGGATGCTGCTTTTGCCTGTTTGTTGCTGTTGTTGCTGCTAGCAACAGCCTGCGGCCTGCGCAAAAAAGAAGAGGAAGAAACATTTCAAACACCCCTTGAGCAATACAGGGATGAAGATTTCTATTCAAGGGGGCCCTTGCAGGATACCGGGCATTTCAACCTCGTTCTCGTTCGCTACCAGGCCAACTACGACGAAGCTTTCACTCCTACAATTGAGTTCCAGGTGCAGAATACGGGAACAAAAACAGTAAGCTCATTCGAAGTGGAGGCCAATCTTGGTACAACCAAGTCTTTTTTTGACCAGTGCGTCTTTCGTAAAACCTATACTGTCACCCTTCCACCGGGGCAGGGAGCTACATTGTCATACCAGGTGCTCCTGGGGCAGGTACAGGAATCCTGTAACGATTACCCCTCATTCCACATTGTAAAGGAAGTATGCTCTGATAGTTCCGTACACCGTAAACTCTAAGCTATGGTTACTTTATTCTCCAATATTCGCCAGTTGGTAAACGTGCGGGAAGAAAACCCTCTCCTCCGTGGGCCACAACTTGCCCAACTTCCTGTTATTGAAAACGCATACCTATTGGTAGAAGATGGTCGCATCCGCGATTATGGCAGTATGGATAACCTGGTTCATGCCGACACTCCGTTTTCAGAGGTGATTGATGCTTCAGGTAAGCTTATCCTTCCCTGTTGGTGCGATAGCCACACGCACCTTG
>JAEZDR010000032.1 GCA_023433265.1 Bacteroidota bacterium
AACTAGTACTTAGTACATAGTACAAAGATTAGTACTTAGTACATAGTACATAGATTTTAGACAGAACCGGAATAAATAGTGGGGAGAGATTATTGAGTCATCGGCCTTGGAAAGAGGTTGAAGAGGGCGGTGGGGACTTGGGCTCGGGAAGCAGAGATTGCCACGTCGCTCGTTCCTCGCTCCTCGCAAGGACGGTGCCCTCGTGCTTCCTGCCTCGCAATGTTAACGCGGTGAGGAATTGGGCTTCGGAGGACAGAGATTGCCACGTCGCTCGTTCCTCGCTCCTCGCAAGGACGTTCGTTTGGGAGGGCAGAGATTGCCCGGCAGTGTGGCTCCTGCCGCGAAAGGGAGCGCTACGCTTCGTTGACGCTATCAGTACGCTTTCACTACCCTTTCACTACGGAGTCACTACGGAGTCACCCCCTATTTTTGGTGAAAAATAGGGCCAGGGAGAAGGTGTGTTTGGTAGAAAACAGTGGAATTAAAAACCTTGAGCGGGTAATGTTGGTTCTAAAGTTATTCAGAAGAATAGCAAGACCTGAGTACAGGGGATGGGCAATAAAAAAAATCCCTCCGGAAGGGGAGGGATTGCAATTATCTGGTAAACGCTTACGCTTTCTTAGCGTAACGCTTCTTAAACTTATCAATACGGCCTGCTGTATCCACCAACATGTTTTTGCCAGTGTAAAAAGGATGTGATGTGTTTGAAATCTCCAGCTTAATGAGCGGGTATTCATTACCATCTTCCCATTTTACGGTTTCTTTAGAAGCGGCTGTTGAGCGGCTAAGAAACTGGTAACCATTACTCATGTCCTTGAAAACTACGAACCTATAAGCCTTTGGGTGGATGCCTTCTTTCATACTATTATTTTTGTACCCGTTATTGGGCGGGTTAATTTTTAAGCGTGTGCAAAGGTAATGGTTAGGCTAAATGCAACCAAGTTTTTCTTGCGCTTTGCATCCGTGTTTCTAACTCTTCATATTCGTAAACTGCAGGGGTAGCCCTAAATCGCCACCTTTGCAGGCAGCTATAACCTGCTGTAAATCATCTATCTTCTTTCCTGTTACCCTTACGATGTCATCCATTATCTGGGCTTGCACCTTTAGACCGCTATCCTTTATAAGCTTAACAATCTTTTTCGCATCTTCCTGCTTCAGCCCGTTGCGTACGGGTATTTCTTTCTTTACCACCTTACCGCTGGGGTAGGCGTCTTTTTCAAAGTTGAAGGCACTTGCTTCAATGCCTTGTTTCATTGCCCGGCTGATAATAACATCTATTACCTGCTTCATCTTCATATCGCTTTCTACCGTAACATTAATCAGGAAGTCTTTTTTATTCAAATCTATTTCCACCGGCGAGTCTTTGAAGTCGAAACGGGTAGATATCTCTTTTTTCACGGTGTTAATTGCGTTGTCCAGGGTTTGAAGGTCTACTTTGCTGGCAATATCGAACGAAGGCATAGCAGTTTTTTTGGCAAATATATATTAAGAAAAAGGCTTCCATGGAAATGGAAGCCGGAATGCACATGAGAAAAAATAAACACTGCTTTTAGAGTATTACCTCAAATATTTTTGTTGGTTCGTTTTGTCTTTCGTCAAGGCAAGATTACTGCATGCTTTGTTAATGAAATATTAAGCAGGATGAGCGGAAAATAAAGGGCATTGGGTGGGTGTTTAGTCATAGCTTTTCCACAGTGCCCCCGCCGGGTATTAGCCCACAACCTCAATGGTTATATTTGCTGCCGTCGATGCAAGCAAAAACAACCTCGGAAACTCCTTTAATGCAACAGCACAGGGCTATTAAGCAGAAGTATCCTGACGCTTTGCTGTTGTTTAGGGTAGGCGACTTCTATGAAACCTTTGGCGAGGATGCCATCATCGCAGCGCAGGTACTCGGAATCACCTTAACGAAGCGAAATAACGGTGCAGCCGCAGCCAGCGAACTTGCCGGTTTTCCTCACCACGCACTTGACACTTATTTACATAAACTCGTGAAAGCAGGGTACCGGGTAGCTGTTTGCGATCAACTCGAAGACCCCAAACAAGCAAAGGGTATTGTGAAGCGAGGGGTGACAGAAATGGTTACACCGGGTATAGCTACCAACGACAAACTGCTTGAACACAATACAAACAACTTCCTTGCGGGCCTTCATTTTACCGATGACAGAATTGGTGCAGCGTTCCTCGATATCTCAACAGGCGAGTTCTTCGTAGCCGAGGGCAACTTTGAATACATTGATAAACTGCTGCAAACGCTACGGCCTGCCGAAGTGATATTTCAAAGAAGTTACCAAAAACACTACAAGGAGGTATTTGGTGGTAAGTTTTACACATACACCCTGGAAGCATGGCTGTTCGATGAAGCCTATACCACCGAGCTGTTGCTCAAACAGTTTCAAACACATTCGCTCAAAGGTTTTGGTATTGAACATATGCATCACGCCATCGTGGCAGCCGGTGCGGTTATACATTACCTTAAGGATACCGAACATCCCAACCTGCAGCACATTACTTCCATTCAGCGTATTGAGAGAGACGACTATCTCTGGCTCGATAAATTTACCATCCGCAACCTCGAGCTTGTAGGCGGCAACCAGGAAGGTAACAATCTCTTGCGCGTGTTGGATAATACCGTAAGTGCCATGGGGGGGAGGTTACTAAAGCGTTGGTTGCTCATGCCATTGAAAGACGTTCACAAAATAACGGAACGGTTAAACCTTGTTGAGTATTTTATTCTTCAACCAGAGCTGAAGAAAAGACTGGAGCAATCAATCAAACATGTTGGTGACGTGGAACGGCTGGTAAGCAAAGTTTCCATGAAAAAGATATCTCCCCGCGAGGTTCTTCAGCTGGCGAAAGGGCTGCAGCATGTGGATGAAATAAAACTCCTCTGCTCTCAAAATACCAACGAGTACCTCAGACGCCTCGGTGATGCTTTAAATCCCTGCCCGCTCATCAGGGATAAAATACTATCGGAACTGGACGATAATCCTCCTGTTGCCGCAAACAAGGGTGGTGTTATAAGGGAGGGCGTAGATACAGCGTTAGATGAATTACGAAGGATAGCAAGCGGCGGTAAAGAATATTTAGTAAGTATTCAACAACGTGAAAGCGCAGCTACCGGGATTAGCTCCTTGAAAATTGGCTTCAACAATGTGTTTGGCTATTACCTTGAAGTAACCAACCTCCACAAGGATAAGGTGCCCACAGGCTGGACGAGGAAGCAAACACTTACAAATGCAGAGCGGTACATAACACCTGAATTAAAGGAGTACGAGGAGAAGATAACAGGTGCGGAAGAAAAGATACTGGCAATTGAGCTTGCGCTTTACGACAGGCTGCTTATGGAAATGCAGGACTACATTGCCTCTATGCAGGTGAATGGTAACATGCTTGCTGTTATGGATTGCTTACTATGCTTCGCTGGCAATGCCCTGAACTATAATTATAAAAAACCAATATTACATGAGGGTGGCGAACTGGAACTAAAAGCCAGCAGGCACCCCGTCATCGAACGCAACTTGCCTCCGGGAGAGCCTTATGTAGCTAACGACATTGTGCTGGATCCTGAAACCTTACAAATCATTATTCTCACGGGGCCAAACATGAGCGGTAAGAGTGCAGTGCTACGCCAAACGGCTCTTGTTACCCTTATGGCGCATATGGGAAGTTTTGTTCCGGCAGAGTCTGCGCGAATACCTTTAACTGACAAGATATTCACCCGCGTAGGAGCGAGCGACAACCTGAGTGCGGGTGAGAGCACGTTCATGGTTGAAATGAACGAAACAGCAAGCATCATAAATAACATTTCTCCTCGAAGCCTTATTCTGCTCGACGAAATCGGCCGGGGTACATCTACCTATGATGGTATTTCCATCGCCTGGAGTATCGTAGAGTTCCTTCACGCTTCAACCGCAAAGCCTAAAACGCTTTTTGCCACTCACTACCATGAATTGAATGAACTTGAAGCGCGTCTTCCAAGGGTTAAGAACTATCACATTACCAATAAGGAAGTGGGGAACAAAGTAATCTTCCTACGCAAGCTCGCTGAGGGTGGTACTACACATAGCTTTGGTGTTCATGTTGCGCGCATGGCAGGAATGCCACCCGCCCTGATAGAAAGAGCTTCTGAAATTCTAAAGCAATTGGAAGAGAAACACCTGGCTCATGATGAAGACAATGATGACAATAAATTGTCCAAAACAGGAAGCAAACTCAAGAAGATGGAGCATTCAAAAATGCAACTATCCATCTTTGATGCGCACTCGCAAACGTTCGATGAAATCAGGACTTCCCTGCAAAACATTGATATCAACCGCCTCACACCGGTTGAAGCTTTATTTAAGCTGCAGGAAATAAAACAAAAGATAAAGTAACCCTATTCATTGTTTTAGCATTTTCTGTAGTGCGGCAATGGTATTTTTGCCGCTATGCCTGCACTAACGTTTTCTGTTGAATCTACTGACAGTTTTAGCAAAGCAAGAGCCGGGGTGATGATTACGGACCATGGAACTATCCAAACCCCGATATTTATGCCCGTAGGTACGGTGGGTAGTGTAAAAGCAGTAACTAAACAACAGCTTAAGCAGGAGATACAAGCGCAGATTATCCTGGGCAATACCTATCATTTGTTTCTTCGTCCCGGCACAGAGGTACTAGAGGCTGCCGGCGGGTTGCATAAGTTCAATGGCTGGGATCGTCCCATCCTTACAGACAGTGGGGGCTACCAGGTATTTTCGCTCGCAGCAAACAGGAAGATAACCGAAGACGGAGTCCTGTTTCAATCGCACATAGACGGCAGCCGCCACCTGTTTACACCCGAATCTGTAATGGATATCGAACGCTCTATCGGTGCAGATATTATGATGGCCTTTGATGAGTGCCCCCCGTATCCCAGCGAATACACCTATGCTAGGAAAAGCATGGAGCTAACGCATCGTTGGCTCGACAGGTGCTTTGCACGTGTAGCCGAAACACCTGACAGGTACGGCTATACCCAAAACTTATTTCCAATTGTGCAGGGCAGCACTTATAAAGACCTGAGGCTAGCCTC